>JAHFSF010000016.1 GCA_023265875.1 Gammaproteobacteria bacterium
TTCCTGTGCCGGCGCTACGACATCAAGCCGTTCTACGAGCCGAACGCGCAGAATCCCTATCTCGCGGATTTCTACGCCGACATGAAGACCTGGGCCTACCGCTCCCAGGTGTTCTTCCTGACCCACAAGTTCCGCCTGCACCTCGCGCTGCAGGATGAGCCCGGTGCCGTGGTGCAGGACCGCACGATCTACGAGGACGCCGAGATCTTCGCACGCAACCTCTACCGGCATCGCAAGATCGAGGCCCGCGACTTCCGCGTCTACTGGCAGCTCTACCAGTCGATCAGGGCGACGCTGCGGCCGCCCGACCTGATGATCTACCTGCGCTGCCCGGTGCGCACGCTGCGTAAGCGCATCCGCCTGCGCGGCCGCGCGATGGAACGCGAGATCCCGACTGCCTACCTGCGCCGACTGAACCGGCTGTATGAGGACTGGTTCAGGCGCTATGACCTGTCGCCGGTGCTGGTGCTCGAATCGGACCAGCTCGACTGGCTGACCGACCTCGTCGATCGCGTGGACCTGTTCCGGAAGATCGAGCGTTACCTCGACTAGCGCGGCAGTTTGCCGCCGCGATCCGCAGCCGGCCTGTTCGGGTCATCTTCGCGCCTGTGTCAGGTGCATGACAGAACGACGGCGCGCCTTCGCTCACGATCACTCCCGGGTCGAAACACAACCCCTGAGGAGAAAGATCATGAACATCGACATGTCCCCGCGAGTAAGGCACATCGTTTCCGGCCTGGCGGCAGTCGCAACCACCGCCTTGCTAATGTCCACGCTGGTTGAGGCGTTCACACCGTTGCTGGGCTCGGGCACAGCGCAGGCTTCCGCGCCGGTGACTACGGCCGCGGTTGACCTTCGCCGCAACGCGGCGCTCGTCCGCCGGATTTGACGGATGCGAAGTTTTAGCGCCCGGCGCGGACGCAGCCGGGCGCTTTCTTCGCCAGCCACCACGCGCACTCCATAGACCAACATGAGCGATATACGGGAATTGAGCGCCTTCGAGCGGTTCTTGTCCCTGTTCACGAAAGTGCAGGCCGGCGAGGGGCGCTGCATCGCAATCCTGTGCCTTCAGGCCTTCTCGCTCATGGTCGCCTATTACCTGATTCGCCCGGTGCGCGAGGCGCTGATCCTGACCGAGGGCAATGCCGAACTCAGGAGCTACGCTGTCGGCGCACAGGCCTTGCTCCTGATCGCAATCATCCCCGTCTACGGGCTGCTGGTCCGCCGCGTGCCCGCCGGTCGCGTGTTCCAGCGCGTCAACGCTTTCTTCGCTGTCAACCTGGTCATCTTTTCCCTGCTCGGGCAGGCTGGATGGCGGTTCGGCTTCGTGTTCTTCGTCTGGGGCAGCATTTTCGCCGTGATGACGGTGACACAGTTCTGGGCCTTCGCCACCGACCTGTTCAGCGTGAACTGCGGTCAAAGGTTGTTCAGCGTCATCGCGGTCGGCGTATCCGCCGGGGCCTGGATCGGCGCGCGGCTCGCGTCGGCCGGTTTTGAAACTTTTGGACCTTACGGCCTCATGCTCGCATCCGCCGCAATCTTGGCCGGGACCACCTGCATCAGCGGATGGGCGCGCGACAGCGTTCCTGCAGCATCGCGCAGCGTACCGCCTGCCGACGCGCCCACGATCGGATGCGGCCAGGGTCGCGCCGGACGCTGCCTGGGCGGGTTTGCGGTCATCGGTCGCAGCCGCTACCTGGTCGGCATCGCCGCCCTGGTCCTGCTGCTCAACTGGATTACATCCACCGGCGATTACGTGCTGTCGAACTGGCTCGTCGACGTCGCGCGCGATGAGGCGCCTCGAGCCCAGGCGGCCTTCATCGCGCGGTTCATGGGCCACTATTGCTCTGCAATCGCCCTAGCGGGATTGCTCCTCCAGTTGCTGCTGGTCTCGCGGATCATCCACGTGGCCGGACTCGCGCGCGCCCTGCTGGTCACGCCGATCGCGTTTCTCGCCGGTTTCCTGCTGATCGGCGTGGTGCCGGTGTTCGCACTGCTCCAGTCGGCGCTGATCGTGCAGAGAAGCCTCGATTACTCGCTGCTGAACACGACCCGGAGTGCCCTGCTGCTTCCCGCGAGCCGCGAAGACAAGTATCAGGCCAGGACGGCCATCGATACCTTCTTCTACCGGTCGGGCGACCTGCTGTCGGCACTTTCGGTCTTCGTCGGATCGAGATTGTTCGACGATGCGCGCCTGCAGTTGGTGTGGCTGATCGTGGTGCTGAGTGCCACGATGATGCTGGTCGCGTGGCTCATCGGCCGCGAGTACTCGCGCCGTTACAGCGCGCCGCGTGAATCGTCAGGGCGCGACGCGCTGCTCGACTTCGGTCCCGGCGCGGTACAGGTCTAGCAGCTGATCGCGACGCTTCAGCAATGCATCGATCTGCCGCGAACGCAGATAGGGGCCAAGCGCCACCTGCAGCGTCTCGCGATCCAGTGTCTTCAGACGTCCAGCAAGCGCTGGCGGCACCCGGAGTTCACCGTGATACAGCAGTACCGGATTTGCCGTTTGCAAGGTGAATGCCCGAGTGTGGTCTATCAGTACCAGCATCCAGTCGCGGGTAAACAGTGCGTTCTCCTGCGTGCGGTCAGTGTTGTGGATCAGCACGTCGAAGACATTCATCAGGTTGTATTGCGGCGCGGCATCGCACCAGCCTGAAGGCTGCAATTTCTGCTCCAGCATCTGGCGTATGTTGATCGAGCCGTCGATCCAGAACTGCAGCACGCCGCGCCGGCCTTTGATGGTTCGTGGAACCGTTACCGGCACCAGGTCGAGCCCGAGCAGGCGATCGAGCTTGTAGGCCGCCATTTCATACTCGAACCGATCGGACTCGTTCAACGCGCGCGAGCGATCCCGGATGCCGAAGTCGGTGGAGAGAAACTTGAAGACGGCGCGCAGCTCCACGCCATCCTTGCGTAAGGTCACGCGCCGCGGATTGGTGATGCCGGCGTCGAGTTCCTCGACACTGACCACCTCGGCCTGCGCGAGCCACTGCTCGAGCGCATCATCGTCAAGACCCCTGGGGCGCGGACCGACTGCCCGCGGCAGCACTTCAGGCTGCAGACGCTGTCCGGGCTGATCCGCATAGATGACGGCCCAGCGACCGTCCTCGAAGACGAGCGCTGCCGGCGAGCCCTTGTAAACCTGCTGTAGCATGCCCGTATCGAGCAGGATCGCGCGCCCATCGAATCGGCTCAGCACCCTGCCATTCGGCGAGACGGTATGACCTTCAACCACGCGGGAAACCCCCAGCTTGGCGAGGGCCTTGTCCAGGTTTTCGGCTTCGGTGTACGGATGGCACAGAGCCTGTCCACGAAACCAGGTCGGGCCGCCGGGCGTGAACAGCTCTGCGTCCTGCATGGCGTGCAAAGTCTTCGATTCCTGCTCTGCTCCCCTGCCGGCGACGGTATCCGGCCGCTCCAGGAATTCGACCGGCCGGACGAGGCCCAACTGCGTCTCCATCGCCCCCCAGGTCCGCAGGTATTCGCCGAGCTCCTCGTGCAGTGTCTGGTCGGTGGCGTCAAGGCCGAGCCGCGCCACCATCTCCGGTAGCCCGGCGTGCACGAACGCCGTGTCATTGATGATGAGCATGAAGGGTTTCGTCAGCAACCAGGCGCCATACTGGCCCGTCGCGGAAAACGCCTGCCGGTGCGCGAAGTAGCCCGGTGGGTACAGGGCGTCGAAATCGGCGCGCAACGCGGTGGGTTCCTGGCCGAGCACGAGTTGCCACGCCTGTTCGCGAAGCGCCGTGTCGTCACTCCCGGCAAACGCCGCATATTCGGCGGCAGTCACGTAGCGCAAATCGCCAACGATGTTCATGACTTCGTGGTTGCCGAGCACCAGGTGCACGGCTCCACCTGCTTCGCGGGCCTCGGTTTCCAGGCGCATCAGCAGGTCGATGACCTTGCGCGAATCCGGCCCGCGGTCGAGCAGGTCACCCAGGCTGACCAGGTGGGTGTCGCCAGCACGCCAATGCAAGGACTCGTCGATCACCGCCGTTGCACGCAGGACCGAGAGCAGTTCCTGGTATCCGCCGTGCACATCCGCAAACGCGACCACGCGGCGCACGTCGCCGACTCGAAGGCCCACGTCGGCCCCGGCTGTAGGACTGACCGACAGCAGGGCGAAGACGACGACCAGGCAGAGCCGCAGCGCGCCAAGGACGCGGCCGTGCGGCAACTTCGATTCAGGCCGATGCATGAGGCGTATTATCGGCCGTTGTCGCCTCGCCGGCCACCGAGAGACATTGCATGACGACGCTTGCAGGCAAGATGATGCTCCAGCGCAGCCCGCTGTTTCGTCGCCTGTCGCCCCCGGCACTGCAGCGCATCGCCGAGCTTGCGGTACAGCGCGGCTTCCGCAACGGCGAGATCGTATTCAGTCAGGGCGATCCGGGCGACGCCCTGTATGCCGTGGTCACCGGCAAGATCCGCATCAGCGCCGGGGCGGCCGACGGCCGGGAAATCTTCCTCAACATCATGGAACCCGGGGATACATTCGGCGAGATCGCGCTGCTGGACGGCGGCGCGAGAACCGCCTCAGCCACCGCCACCGCACCTTCGGAGCTGGTTTCCATCCGGCGTGATCATTTCCTCGCATTGCTCGAGCGCGAGCCGCCGGTCGCACTCGAGCTGCTGCATCTCTGCGGTGAGCGTCTGCGGTGGACCAGCGGAATGCTGGAAGATGCCGCACTGCTCGATGCGCCCGCACGCCTGGCGAAGCGCCTGCTCATTCTCGGCCAATTGCACGGCCAGCAGACCGCGACCGGCGTCGCGCTGCGCATCTCGCAGGAAGACCTCGCGAGCTTCCTCGGCATTTCACGACAGGTCGTGAATCAGCATCTCCAGGAGTGGAAGGACCGGCGCTGGGTCGAACTCGGGCGCGGCGTCATCACCGTGCGCGACGAAGGCGCGATCTGGAACGCGGCACGGGAGCAATGACCCGAACTTCGATACCCTCTTGCCACCCCTGTCGTTTACGGCCTTTCGATGATGATGATCGGGTCTTCGGGTGCCGCCCCGTCGATCGTGGCCGTGTACTTGACTTTGGTTCCCAGCGGCTTACCCGCCCGAAAATTCACTTCCTCCTTGCGTCCCACCGGCACGGTCAATGTTGAACGGTCCATCGCACTGGCAGGATTGAAGGTAATCGTCAGCGGAGCATCTGACGCGTTGTGAAATTCAATCTTGTTGTTAACGCCATCCTGCTTCCCAATGAGCGTGCGTGTGACGGCTTGTCCACCCACGATCTCCTTGACAAAACTGAGTTTGAGATTGGCCATGGCAGTATCCCCCCTGTGTTCCGACAATCATTGGTTTTTCAAGGCACGTTTACCGATTTCCCCGAGCTCCGGCGCCGCTCGCATCAGGTTTTCCGGGTATCCCAATTCCCGTGCGCGCCTTGCGTGCGCCAGCGCTTGCGCCGTGTCACCGAAGCCAAGCTCGGTGAGCGCAACGTAATAGTGCACGTAGGTGTCGCCCGCCCCCTCCGCCAGCGCAATGTCAATGCAGCGCCGGGCGCGCTTCTGCTCGCCGAGCCGCGTCAGATAATACGCCGCCTGCGCCTGATTGACAGCGTGTTGCGGATTCACGGCCAGCTCGCCGTCAACCAGTTCGAGTGCGCGCCGGTAAGTCTTGCTCGCCTCGTCGGCCTGGGAGTCGAAATACAGCGCGTCGGCAAGATTCCCCCACAGGCGGTGATCGGCCGGGGCAAATTCGATCGCCTTGCGAAACATGGCCGCCGCTTCACGATAATGGCCAAGGTAATATTGCACGGTTCCGGTATTGGAGTAGCTGGCCCGGCGCGGCTCCAGCGCCAATGAGCGCGCGAAAGCGTCAGCCGCCTTCTCGAAGTTTCCCATGTACAGGTATGCGCCGCCCAGATTGTTCAACGCATTCGGGTTGTCCGGCGCAAGCATCGTGGCGCGCTCGTAGGCCGGGACGGCGTCGGGGGCACGCCCCTGGGAAAGGAGGAAGTTGCCAAGCGCAATGTATGCCGCGGCGTAACTCGATTGCGCGGCAATCGCACGCTGATACATGCTCTCCGCTGCGTCCGCTTTTCCGCCTGCGGCAAGCGCTTCCGCCACGCCAATCAGCGCGTCCGGCGACTGCGGTACGAGCGCAAGCGCACGCCGATACGAGGCTTCCGCCTCAGCCGCATCGCCCGTGACGAGACGCAGCCTGCCGACCGCCATGTGTACTTCCTGCGCCGCGTTGTCAAGGGCGCCGGCAGTGGCGCACGCCTCCTCCGCTGCTGCGACGTATGCCGGAACCCTTTCCAGGGCGAAGCGCTCCACGCGCGTCTCGCAGAGGCCGGCCTGCGCGCGGGCGAAATCCGGCTGTTCCGCGATTGCCCGCCCGAATAGCTGCTCTGCCGCCTGCAGCGTCTTGCTGCTCTTCGGCTGCCGCAGGTATGCGAGGCCTTGCAGGTAGAAGTCATAACCAAGGGCACTGCCGGTTCTTGGCCGCGACCCGGAAGATTCCGCCCGCTTACCCAGCACGAGCTCGAGCGCCTTGATGACCTGGGCAGCCATGTCGCTTTCGATCGTGAAAAAGTCGGCCGCGGGTGCCTCGTATGAATTGGACCAGCGGTTCGATCCGCTGCTCGCTTCGACAAGCGAAGCATTGACCCGTATGCGATCCGCCTGCCGCTTGATGCTGCCCTCCACCACGTAGCTAACCCCGAGCCTGTCGGCAATTTCTCCTACGCCGAGGTCCTTGCCTCTGAACGCGAAGGTGGACGTCCTCGCCGCCACGCGCAGCTCGGGGGTCTTGGTCAGGAGATTCGACAGTTCCTCGGCCAGCCCATCGCCGAGATAGTCGTTGTGTGGATCGCCGCTCATGTTCACGAACGGCAGCACGGCAATCGAGTTCGGCGCAGCTTGCCGGTCCAGCGACTCCAGCAGGTCGCCAAGACGCTGGCCGGTGTTTGACACTGGTAACTCGCGCCAGAGAAGGCCCAGCGCCATGGCGACGGCAAGCGCCGCGATACCTGCTGCTGCGCGGCGCACGCGCCTTGAGGCAACGAACGCGAAGACTCCCGCAATTCGACCGGCGATTCCCGGAGGCTCGGCGGGCAACACCTCGAACGTCCTGACAGGCTCGGCGATGTTCTTGACCTGCCGCGCACCGGCATCGATGAAACGGGCCGGAATCTTGAGGTGGACCTGATCGTAAACCGGCCCGGATATCAGCATGCCGCCCGGCTTGGCCAGCGCCTGCAGCCGCGCGGCGACGTTGACGGCATCGCCGAAGGCGGTGCCATTCTCCTCGATGACGTCGCCCAGATTCACGCCGACGCGCAGATGCATGCGTCGCTCGCCTGGCAGCGGCGCGTTTTCATCCGCGGTGCGTTGCTGGATCGCGAGCGCGCACAGTACTGCGTTGACGGCACTTGGGAACGCCGCCATCAGGCTGTCACCGACGCTGCCAAATTCGTGGCCGTCGAATTCCCTGACCAACTCATCGAACAGGGCGCGGCGAAGCTTGAGCGCGGCAAGGGTACCGGCCTCGTCGACACCCATCAGCCGGCTGTACTCGACGACATCGGCCGCCAGAATGGCAGCAATTTTCCGGCTGTCCTTGACCATGGACCGCGTACTCCCCGGCCGAGTATAGCGTGGCAGGCGTAGTGCACCCTGCGGGGAGCGGGAGCCCACGCAGAAGCGGAGATCGATGCTGCTACGGCCTGGACCGCCTGGCCGGCGCGCAGACGCTCGGCGATATCGCCCACTCCGACTCGAAACATTTGCGAGCCGTCGGTGCGCACGTGCAAGGCAGCGTACGGGACTACGAGATATGGTTTACCCGCTACAATCAGACGTAGCGAAACACCAGCACCGCAAGGCCCGCCGACAGCAAGGTCGCACCCCAGAGCGGCGTACCGATGAACGCCAGCCACAGCAGGTGCACGAACGCCGCCGCGAGCAGCGAGATGAACAGCCGGTCGCCGCGCGTCGTGTCGATGCCGAACGCGCCGCGACGCGGGTTGCCCCCGGGGGCGTACCGCTCCCAGATCCCCATTGCGATCAGCGCTGCGGCGATGAAGATGAAGAAGGCGGCGGTCTGCCAGGTCCACGCCATCCAGCCGAGCCCGGTGGATTCCATCCGCGCCTCCGTCAGACACGCCCGAGGGCGAAGCCCTTGGCGATGTAGTTGCGCACGAAATAGATCACGAGCGCGCCGGGGACGATGGTCAATGCCCCCGCCGCAGACAGCAGGCCGAGCTCGTAGCCGGAGGTGCTGGCGGTGCGCGTCATCGTAGCCGCGATCGGCTTGGCGGCGACCGCGGTCAGCGTCTTGGCCAGCAGCAGCTCGACCCACGAGAACATGAAGCAGAAGAACGCTGCGACCCCGATGCCGGCGGCAATCGTCGGAATGAAGATGCGGAAGAAGAATCGCGGGAATGAATAGCCGTCGACGAATGCGGTTTCGTCGAGTTCCTTGGGCACGCCGGACATGAATCCCTCGAGGATCCAGACCGCCAGCGGCACATTGAACAGGCAATGTGCGAGTGCCACCGCGATATGCGTGTCGAACAGCCCGATGGCCGAATACAACTGGAAGAACGGCAGCGCGAACACCGCGGGCGGCGCCATGCGGTTGCTGAGCAGCCAGAAGAACAGGTGCTTGTCGCCCAGGAAGCGGTAGCGCGAGAAGGCGTAGGCCGCGGGCAGCGCGACCGCGAGGCTGATGGCGGTGTTCGCCAGCACATAGGCGAGCGTATTCAGGTAACCGACGTACCAGGTCGGGTCGGTGAAGATCGTGCGGTAGTTCTGCAGCGTGAACTGGTCGGGCCAGAGCGTGAACGATCCCAGGATCTCGTTGGTCGTCTTGAACGACATGTTCAGCAGCCAGTAGATCGGCAGCAGCACGAACAGAATATAGAGCAGCGGCAGCAGCCACTTGATCCGGTTCATCGGCACGCCCATCCGCGCTGCGTACTCATCACTGCGGCTCGTCGCGGGTCATGACGGTGTAGAAGACCCACGACAACAGCAGGATGATCAGGAAGTAGATCAGCGACATCGCCGCCGCCGGGCCCAGGTCGAACTGGCCCAGCGCGATCTTGACCAGGTCGATCGACAGCAGTGAAGTGGCATTGCCGGGTCCACCGCCGGTCAGCACAATGGCCTCGGTGTAGATCATGAAGCTGTCCATGAAACGCAGCAGCACGGCGATCATCAGCACGCGCTTCATCTTCGGCAACTGGATGAAGCAGAACACGGCCCAGCCGGAAGCGCCGTCGATCCTGGCCGCCTGGTAGAAAGCATTGGGAATGGCCGACAGGCCGGCATAAGCGAGCAGCACGACCAGCGACGTCCAGTGCCAGACATCCATCGTGATCAAGGTGAGCCAGGCCGAAAGCGGCTGGCGCGTGAAGTTGTAGTCGAATCCCATCGCATTCAGCGAGTGGCCGAGCAGGCCGATGTCGGGCAACGCCAGGATATTCCACATCGCGCCGACGACGTTCCATGGAATCAGCAACGGCATCGCCATCAATACGAGACAGACCGAGGCCCACGCACCGCGCCGCGGCATCGCGAGCGCAATAGCCACGCCGAGCGGCAGTTCGATGGCGAGGACAATTGCCGTGAACAGCAACTGGCGCTGCAATGCCTCGTGGAAACGCGAGGAGTGCAGGATCTGCTCGAACCAGGTGACTCCCTCGAAGAAGAACTGGTTGTCGCCAAAGGTCTCCTGCACCGAGTAGTTGACCACGGTCATCAGCGGAATCACCGCATTGAAGGCGACCAGTACCACCACCGGCAACACCAGCCACCAGGCTTTCTGGTTGGGCGTGCGGCCGCTCATCGTGGTTGCTCCCCGAGCCGCCATCCGTCGACGTAGAGCTGGGTAAATGACGGGTCGAATCGCAGACAGGCCCGTTCCGAAGGCAGCTTCGCGTCCTCGCCCACCAGCAGCCGGATGCTGAACCCGGCATGCCGCGTCTCCACCACGCGGAAGCGGCCCGCATCGGCCACCTTCACGATGCTCACCGGGATGCCGGTATCGGCGAACGACACGAACTCCGGCCGGACGCCGATCTGCAGTTGCGCGTTCGCGGGAACTGCTCTCGGCGCGACGGACATCTGCACGGCATGGCCGGCGAAGCGCGCCACGCCGCCGTCGAATGTCGCCGGCAGCAGGTTCATGCCCGGCGAACCGATGAAGTGTCCGACGAAGGTGTGCTGCGGCCGTTCGAACAGTTCTACCGGCGTTCCCGCCTGCACGACGACGCCCTCGTTCATCACGATCACCCGATCGGCGAAGGTCAGCGCCTCGGTCTGGTCATGTGTCACGTAGATCATCGTCAGCCCGATCCGCCGGTGCAATTCCTTCAGCTTGGATCGCAGCCGCCACTTCAGCTCCGGGTCGATGACCGTCAGCGGCTCGTCGAACATGATCACGTTGACGTCGGAACGCACCAGCCCGCGCCCGAGCGAGATTTTCTGCTTGCCGTCGGCGGTCAGGCCGGAGGCGCGCCGCTGCAGGGTGTCCTCGAGATCCAGCAGCGCGGCGATCTCGCGCACGCGATGGTCGATCGCGGCGGCGGGCACGCCGCGATTGCGCAGCGGAAAGGCCAGGTTGTCGTACACGCTCATCGTGTCGTAGACGACCGGGAACTGGAATACCTGCGCGATTTCGCGTGCATCCGCTGGCAACGCGGTGACGTCGCGATCGTCGAACCAGACCGATCCTTCGCTCGGCCGCAGCAGCCCGGAAATGATGTTCAAGAGCGTGGTCTTGCCGCAGCCGGAGGGTCCCAGCAGCGCGTTGGCACTGCCGTCGGCGAAAGAAAGGTCGAGCCGCTTCAGCGCCCAGTCGGATTCCGCCTGCGGAGCGGGGCCGTAACTGTGGCGGAGATCCTTCAGGCCGATGCGCGCCATGTTTCCCGTCAGTCCTCCGCCGAGCCGACGCAGCGCCCGTCAGGCGCAAAGTACAGGGCACGCGAGACATCGAGGCTGAATGCCGCCATGGTGCCGACATCGAAGGCGTGCACGCCGTGCGACTGCGACACCCAGGTGCTGCCGTGCAGGTCGAAGTGCACGACGCTTTCCGAACCGCTGATCTCGGCGATTGCCACGCGACCCTCGACGGTGACAGCCCCGGTCGCGCCGCCAGCCAGCGGCTGCACGCGATGCGGTCGCAGGCCGACCGTGTAGGGTCCGTCCGCCAGTCCCGCGAGTGCGCGCTGCGCCGGCCACGCGGTCACGCCGCCCAGCTCGAAGTTGCCGCCGCGCTTCACCACCGGCGCGCTGTTCATCGGCGGATCGGAAAAGGCCCGCGCGGCCAGCAGGTCGACGGGTCGGCGATAGACGGTCGAGGTCGCGCCGAACTGCGTCACCCGCCCTTCGTGGACCGTTGCCGTGTGACCGCCGAGCAGCAGGGCCTCGCCGGGCTCGGTCGTGGCATAGACCACCGTGCAGTCCCGGTCGGCGAACAGGCGGGGCAGTTCGTCGCGCAATGCCTCGCGCAGCTTGTAGTCGAGATTGGCGAGAGGTTCATCGAGCAGCACGAGGCCGGCATCCTTGACCAGCGCACGTGCCAGCGCGGTCCGCTGCTGTTGCCCGCCGGACAGTTCGGCAGGCCGTCGATCCAGCAGCGGCGACAGTTGCAGCAGTTCCGCGATGCGGCCGACGCGGGCCTTGATTTCGGCGCGGCTGGCGCGGGCGACCCGCAACGGCGAGGCGATGTTCTCGTAGACGGATTGGTGCCCGTAATTGATGAACTGCTGATAGACCATCGCGACGCCGCGGGCGCGCACCGGCACTGCGGTCACATTGCGCCCGTGAAACCACACTTCGCCGGCCGTGGGCTTCAGCAGGCCCGCCATCAGGCGCATCAATGTCGTCTTGCCGGCGAGCGTGGGCCCGAGCAGGATGTTGAATCCCTGCGGCGCCAGCGCGACGTCGGTCCGGTGGATGTGCACCTGGCCATCCACCCGGAGCTCGACGCCGCGCAGTTCGAGTCCCGATCGGGTCACGAAGGATCGCTCAGCTCACTTTGCCGCCCAGCGCTTCACCAGCAGGTCATAGTCGATGGTCTCGCCTTTCGGTTTTTCATTGGCGAGCTTGGCCTTCGGGCCGTTGGGCTTGCCGAGCCACTCCTTCGGATTCCTGGGCTTGTTCAGGCGCGGCCCGCAGCCGCCATAGGTCTTCGCCTTTTCATCGGCCACCTGCATGCGGGCCATGACGTCGTCCATGTCGCCGGCCAGCCGGTCCATCGCCTGTTGCGCAGTGAACGTGCCGGAATTCACGTCCCCGATGTTCTGCCACCAGAGCTGGGCCAGCTTCGGGTAGTCGGGCACGTTGATGCCGGTGGGGGTCCACAGCACGCGGTCCGGCGAGCGGTAAAACTCGACCAGGCCGCCGAGCTTCGGCGCGCGCTCGGTGAAGGACTTGTGCCGGATCGTGCTGTCGCGGATGAAAGTCAGCCCGACCTGGCTCTTCTTCACGTCCACGGTCCTGGAGACCGTGAATTGCGCGTACAGCCAGGCCGCCTTGCGGCGGTCCAGCGGCGTGGACTTGAACAGCGTCCAGGAGCCGGTGTCCTGGTAGCCGAGCTTCATGCCGTCTTCCCAGTAGGGCCCGTGGGGCGACGGCGCCATCCGCCACAGCGGCATGCCCTGGTCGTCAACGGTATTGTTGCCGTCCTTCCTGGGCCTGACCATTTCGGACGTAAACGCCGTGTACCAGAAGATCTGCTGCGCCACATTGCCCTGCGACAGCGCCGGCAGTGACTGGTAGAAATCGTAATCGGCTGCGCCGGGCGGAGCGTACTTGCGCAGCCACTGGTCCCACTTCTCGATCGCGTAGACCGCAGCCGGGCCGTTGGTCTCGCCGCCGCGTGCCACCGTCGCGCCGGCCGGATTGCACGAGCCCTTCTCCATCCGGATGCCCCACTCGTCGATCGGGCGGCCGTTGGGCAGGCCCTTGGAACCGGCGCCGGCCATCGACAGCCAGGCATCGGTCATGCGCCAGCCGAGATCCGGTGCGCGCTTGCCGTAATCCATGTGGCCATAGATGCGCTTGCCATCGATCTGCTTCACCCGCACGCTGAAGAACTCGGCGATGTCCTCGTAGGCGGACCAGTTCACCGGCACCCCCAGTTCATAGCCGTACTTTTCCCTGAACTGCTTCTTCAGCTCGGGACGCTTGAACCAGTCATAGCGGAACCAGTACAGGTTGGCGAACTGCTGGTCGGGCAGTTGCCAGACCTTGCCGTCGGGGCCGGTGGTGAACGAGATGCCGATGAAGTCCCTGACGTCCAGTGTCGGCAGCGTCACGGCCTTGCCTGCACCGGCCATCCAGTCCGTGAGGTTGACTGCCGACTGCAGGCGGGAGTGCGTACCGATCAGGTCCGAGTCGTTGATGTAGGCGTCGTACAGGTTGCGGTTGGTCTGCATCTGCGTCTGCACCGCCTGCACGACCTCGCCTTCGCCGAGCACCTGATGATTCACCTTGATGCCGGTGATTTCTTCGAAGGCCTTCGCCAGGGTCTTCGATTCATATTCATGGGTCGGGATCGTCTCCGACAGCACGTTGATTTCCATGCCCTTGAACGGCTGGGCGGCACGGATGAACCATTCCATCTCCTGCAGCTGCTGTTCTCTTGTCAGCGTCGAAGGCTGGAACTCCTTTTCAACCCAGCGTTTTGCCGCGGCCATGTCGGCGTGAACTGCAGCGACAGGTGTCATCGCCATGACAGCTGCGAACATTCCCGCCGCCAGCCGTTCTTTTCTCATGATGGCTCCTGTCCAGAGGCGCCCGGTGGTCGGCGGCATCCTAGCAGCGAACCGGCTTTCCTGTGCAGCCCTTTCCGCCCCGCATGGTTTCGCGCATGATCAGGCACCTGTCGCCGAGCCTGCCGATGACCGAGACGTCGCACCCCGAGGATTTTCAGGCCGAGATCACCAGGCGATACGACGCGCCGATGTACCGGGCCATGCTCGAGGTCTATGGCGACCAGATTCATCCCGGGTTCCTGAACAACGATGACCGCGACATCCGGGAGGCGGCGCTGCGCGCGACGGCCCGCCTGGCCGAGCTGGCGCGCATCACTGCCGGTACGCGCGTGCTCGAGACTGCGTGCGGTGTCGGCGGCACCGCGCGATTTCTGGCGGCTGAGTGCGGTGCGACTGTCGTTGCTACCAACATCGCACGTTCGCAGCTCGCTATCGCCGGGGAGTGGACGCGCGATGCGCGCGGCGCGGACCGCATCCGTTTCGAGTACGCCGACTACCACGCGCTGCCTTATGCCGATGCGAGCTTCGAGGTCTACTGGTGCCAGGACTCGCTGCTGTTTTCGACTGAGCGGGGGCGTGCGCTGGCAGAGGCGGCGCGCGTGGTGCGGCCCGGCGGCACCATCGCAATCTCGGATCTCGTCGTCGTCGGCACGCCGGCGCCGGCAGCCGCCGCCCTGCTGACCGCGATCTCAGCGCCAGGCTTGTGGTCAGCCGAGGACTATCGACAGGGTCTCGAGGCGGCAGGATTCGAGGCGATCGTCACGGAAGACTGGAGCCGGCATGTGCTGCCCTCATTCGAGCTCATCGAAGCCGGAATCGCAGCCAAACGCGCGCGCCTTGCCGCGATCGCGAGTGAGGCGGACGTCGAGGAAACCCTCGAGCGTTATGCGCTGTGGTGCAGGGCGGCGCGCACCGGCAATCTGGGCTGGGCCGCGCTGGTCGGCACCCGGCGCGCGCAATCGTGACCAGCGCAGAAGACCTCGCAACCGCGCGGGCGGCGATCGCGCGCGTGCCCGTGCTGCACCATCTCGACGCGGCCGCGCTCGACATCGTGCGCCTGGGCGGCTTGACCAACCAGGTGTTTCGCATACAAGCCGGTGCCGAGGCCTGGTGTCTGCGCGTCCCCGGCAAGGGCACCGACGCCTACATCGATCGCGGCGTCGAAGCCATCAATGCACGCGCCGCCGCCGTCGCGGGCGTCAGCCCCGATGTGCTCCACTTCGGCGCTGACGGCACCATGGTGACCCGGTTCCTGGAGGGCTGCGTCACCATGACGCCCGCCAGCCTCTGCGCGACGCCCGGCGCTCCGGCCCGGGTCGCCCGCGCGTTCCGCCAGCTACATCAGTCGGGCCGGGTCTTTGCGTTCCGATTCGAGTTGTTCGCGATGATCGACGGCTATCTCGCGCATCTCGACAAGCTCGGGGTACGCTTGCCGGCGGGCTATCATGAGACCGTCGCGCAGGCGCAGGTCGTGCGCGAGGTGCTGGCGGCGCACCCGCTGCCGCTGGCACCATGCCACTGCGATCCCCTGAGCGAGAATTTTCTCGATGACGGCCGGCGCATGTGGCTGGTCGACTGGGAGTACTCGGGCATGAACGATCCGATGTGGGATCTTGGCGATCTCTCGGTCGAGGCCGGGTTCAGCGCCCTGCACGATCGCGAAATGCTCGCGGCTTATTTCGACGGGCCGCCGGGCGCCGTCAATGTCGGCCGCATGGTCATCTACAAGGCGATGTGCGATCTATTGTGGACGCTCTGGGGACTGATTCAGCATGCCAACGGCAATCCCGTCGATGATTTCCGGGCCTATGCCGTCAACCGCTTCGTACGCTGCCAGGCCTTGATGGAGACGCCCGGCTTTGGCACCCACCTTGCCGCGATCCGGGAGGGCGCATGACCCGGGCGCGACCTGTGCGTGCGGTGCTGTTCGATCTCGACGGCACGCTGGTCGACAGCGAAATGCACACCGGCGAAGCGGTTGAGGCCGTCGTGGCGAAACACGGGATCGCCGGTTTTTCACTGCCGGTCACCGAGACGCAGGGCCGCACCTGGGAACATATTGCCGACGAGATCCGCGCGCGGACCGGGATCGACGTCGCGGTACCGGTGCTGGCCGCAGAAATGCTGGCGCACTGGAATGCGGTTGCGATCGGCGTCAAGCCGATACCGGGAGCAGCGGAGACCGTCCGGATCGCCGCCGCGCGCAAGCTGAAACTCGGCGTCGTGTCATCGAGTCCGCGGTCGGTGATCGACTCCTTTCTAACGGAGCTCGGTATCGACGATTGCATTGACAGGCGGGCTCGCATCGGAGGTGATGCGGTGCACGCGACCAAGCCCGACCCCGAGGGCTATCTGCTCGCAGCCGCTGCGCTCGGCGCCGATCCCGCCGACACGCTGGTCTTCGAGGACAGCCGCGCCGGCCTGCTGGCGGCAAGGGCCGCCGGCATGCGTTCCATCTTCGTCACCTGCTGTGCGTCGGATGTCCCTGCGAGCACCGCGCTTGCCACGGCCGCCCTTGTCGACTATCGGGCCCTGCCACCCGGTTTCTGGGATCAGCTGGGCTCCGGCAGCTTCGATTTGACGGCCAGGTCGTTCAAATGAACCCGGTGGATGCAGAGCGCCTGCGGCGCTATCGCGTGCAGCTGTTCACCGCGACCTGGCTCTCCTATGCGGGTTTCTACGTTGCCCGCAAGGTGTACCCGATCCTGAAGCACCCGATCAAGGAGCAGTTCGGCCTCGACGACGTCCACCTCGCCTATCCGTGGACCGTGTACCTCGTCACCTACATGCTCGGCCAGTTCCTCGCCGCATGGCTCGGCAGGCACATGGAGAGCCGGCGCGTGCTCGCGTACGGGATGGCCATCGCGGCCGCGTGCAATGTCGTGCTCGGGTTGCTGGTTGATTCGCATGTCGCGGGCGTGTACCTGTGGATGTGCGTGACCATGGGGATCCACGGCCTGGCGCAGGCGACCGGCTGGCCGCACAACGTCGGCCTGTTCGCGAACTGGACGCGCCGTTCCGAGCGCGGGACGCTGTTCGGTATCTGGGGCAGCTGCTACCAGCTCGGCTCGATCGTCGCCAAAGCACTTGCCGCATTCCTGTTCGGCTGGCTGGGGATGGCGTGGTCGTTCTTCGGCTCGAGCATCGTGCTGTTCGCGATCACTGCGCTGTTCCTGGCCTGGGCGCGCGAGCGGCCGGAGTCGGTAGGACTCTCGCTCGAAGACCACGAGGAGGCCGACGCGCCCGCCCAGGGCACAGCCGGATTCGAGGCCGCCCGGGACGGGCCGCTGCCACGGGCTTTCGTCCGGTCGATCGTCGCAATGGGCCTGATCTACTTTGGTTTCAAGTTCATCCGCTATGCGCTCGACAGCTGGTCCACGCTGATCCTCGGCGAGCACTTCGGAATGTCGACGACGACTGCCGCATACCTGTCCACCGCCTTCGACTGGGTCGGATTCCTCGGCGTCATCGCCGGCGGCATGTGGTCAGATCGCATCCCGGGCTCGCGACGCACTCCAGTGGTCTTCTGGATGACCATCGGCTGTTTCGTCTTCACGACGCTGATGTGGTTCGTCGGGCTGTCCTCACCGCTCTACTTCGTCGTGCTGCTCGGCCTGATCGGATTCACGGCGATGGGTCCGGACTCGCTGCTCTCGGGCGCGTGCGCGATGGATGTCGGGAACCGGCGACAGGCAGCCATCGCCGCCGGCGTCATCAACGGCCTCGGTTCGATCGGCGCGATCGTGCAGGAGCCTTCGATCGGCTGGTTGATGCAGACCTTCGGTCTGGATTCGGTCTTCCTGCTGATGGTGGGGATCGTATTCCTGACGATGGTCGCCACCGGGCTGCTGGTCCGGTTCGAGCATGGCCGCGTATGAAGGCGTTCGATCTCCTGGTCGTGGGCGGTGGCATCAACGGCGTCGGCATCGCCCGCGATGCGGCGGGCCGTGGCCTGCGCGTGCTGCTGGTGGAACAGGCGGGCCTGGCGCGCTACACGTCTTCTGCAACGACCAAGCTGGTCCATGGCGGCCTGCGCTACCTGGAGCATTTCCAGTTCCGCCTGGTGCGCGAGTCGCTGATCGAGCGCGAGCGGCTGCTCAGGATCACGCCGCACCTGGTCAGCCGGATGCGTTTCGTCCTGCCCTACGAGCACCGCCTCCGCCCCGCCTGGGCGGTCCGCCTCGCCCTGCTCCTCTACGATCGCCTCGGCAGTGAAAACAGCTTCGACCGGTCAGCGAATGTCCGGTTTGCAACATCGGCTTTCGGGCAGCCATTGCGCCGGGACCTGCGGCGGGGCTTTGCCTTTTCGGACTGCACGGTCGACGACAGCCGGCTCGTCATACTGAACGCCAGGGACGCTGCCGATCGCGGCGCGGAGGTGCGGGTGGGCCACCGCCTGGTTCGCGCCGTGCGCGAGCACGACCGGTGGCGGGCGGAAATCGAAGACGCAGCCACGCGGCAGGCGTATGCGGTGAGCGCGCGCGCCATCGTGAACGCAGCCGGCCCATGGATTGCAGAAGTGCTGCAGCAGCGCCTCGGCGAGAGCAGCCGGCAGTCAGTGCGGCTGATCAAGGGCAGTCATATCGTCGTGCGCCGCCTTTATGACGGAAACCACGCCTACGTGCTGCAGCACCCGGACCGCCGCATCGTCTTCGTCATCCCCTACCAGGATGATTTCACGCTCATCGGCACGACCGACGTGCCGTGGCCGGGCGCCCCGGGCAGCGCGGCGATCGAGCCTGCCGAGACGGACTACCTCTGCCAGACGGTCAACAGTTACTTTGCAAGGCAGATCGGGCCCGGTGACGTCGTCTGGAGCTACGCCGGCATTCGCGCGCTGTGGGACGACGCGGCTGCGGATGCAGCGGCCGTCACCCGTGACTACGTGCTCGACATCAGCGCGCCGCAGGGACAAGCACCGGTGCTGTCGGTATTCGGCGGCAAGATCACGACCCACCGCAGCCTCGCCGAACAGGCGCTGCAGAAGCTCGAACCGTACCTGGGGCCTCTGGCCGCTCGATGGACGCGGGTGGTACCGCTGCCCGGCGGTGATATTCCCGGCGGCGATATCGATGCTTTCATCGCCGGGGTGCGCCGGCGCTGGCCATTCCTCGACGGGCCGCAGGCGCGACGTCTTGCGCGAGCCTATGGCACGCGCATGTCGCAGCTTCTGGCGGGTGTCGATTCGCGTGCGGACATGGGCGAGGATTTCGGCGGTGGCCTCATGCGGGTGGAAGTCGATTTCCTGCTGCGCGAGGAATGGGCCCGCTCGGCCGACGACATTTACTGGCGGCATACGAAGACCGGACTGCATGCCTCGCCGGCCGATCGGCAGCGACTCGTCAGCTACCTCCAGAATGCCCGGAACGACGCCAGCGCCGCGCCGCCGGCCCGGGCCGGCTGACCAACCGGGGCTGCCATGAATCGACCTCGACACCTGCTTGCCATCGATCAGGGGACGACCTCGACGCGCAGCATCGTGTTCAATGACGAAGGGCGGGCCGTGGCGAGCAGGCGGCGCGAACTCCAGCAGCATTACCCGGCTGCGGGCTGGGTGGAACACGACGTCGAAGACATCTGGCGCGACACCCTGGCGACGGCGCGCGAAGCCATCGACCAATCGCGCGTCGGCGCCCGCGGCATCGCCGCCATCGGCATCACCAATCAGCGCGAGACGGCGGTCCTTTGGGAGCGCAGCACCGGCAAGCCGATTCATCGTGCCATCGTCTGGCAGGACCGGCGCACCGCGCTGGAATGCGACCGGCTGAGGAGTGACGGCGCCGAGGACCTGGTCCGGATGCGCACCGGGCTGCTGCTCGATCCGTATTTCTCGGGCACCAAGATCAGCTGGCTGCTGGATCAGTTACCGGGCGCACGGGCGCGCGCGGAACGCGGCGAGCTCGCTTTCGGCACCATCGACTGCTTCCTGCTGTGGCGGCTGACCGGCGGCCGCGTGCACGCCACGGATGTGACCAACGCCTCGCGCACGTTGCTGTTCGACATTCATCGCGGCCAATGGGACGCCGAACTGCTGCGGCTGCTTCGCGTGCCGCCTGCGCTGCTGCCCGAGGTAAAGGACAGCAGCAGCATTTACGGTGCCACGACGCCAGATCTCTTCGGCCACGGCATTCCGATCGGCGGCATCGCCGGCGACCAGCAGGCGGCGCTCATCGGCCAGGCCTGTTTTGAACCAGGGATGGTCAAGTCCACCTACGGCACGGGTTGCTTCCTGATGCTCAATACCGGCGCCACGCCGGTGCATTCGCGGAACCGGATGCTGACGACGCCGGCGTATCGCATCCAGGGCCGCACGATTTACGCGATGGAAGGGTCGATCTTCGTCGCCGGGCCGCGATCCGGTGGCTGCGGGACGGGCTCAGGCTCATCGGTGATGCGTCCGAAACCGCCGCGCTGGCGGCGCAGGTGCCGGACAGCCATGGCGTTTACATGGTGCCGGCCTTCGTCGGGCTCGGCGCGCCGCATTGGGTGCCTGAAGCACAAGGCCTGATCTGTGGATTGACGCTCGACGTCACCGGCGCGCATCTGGTGCGGGCGGCGCTCGAGTCGGTGGCGTTCCAGACGCTCGACCTGACCGCCGCCATGGCCGGCGACGGTGGGCAAACCACCGCGGCAATCCGCGTCGATGGCGGCATGGCTGCCAACGACTGGCTCTGCCAGTTCCTGGCGGACGTGGTCAATGCGCCCGTCATGCGGCCGGCCCAGCTGGAGGCGACCGCGCTCGGCGCGGCCTACCTGGCCGGGCTCGCTGCCGGGGTATGGCCGGACCTGCGGGCCGTCGCCGCGACCTGGTCAGCCGGTGCCGAATTCATCCCGGCCATGGCGCCCGCCCGCCGCAGGGAGTTGATCGACGGCTGGAGAACTGCCGTGCGGCGGACGCTCGCGACCTGAGGCCCTGGCTCAGGCTCATAAGCGCCCTCATGTTGCTCAAAAGCGACGGGCTGGCCGTCGCGACGCCGGGAGGCGATTCCCCAATTTTGCGTGCCGTCGGGAAGCGGGTAAGATGCGACGGCTATCGGGACCCTCAATGTATGAATCCTGCAACAGATACCGCTGGTATCGCGTTGTCACCATCAAGAATGAATCAGGAGTAGTTATGACTGCACGAGTGAACAAGATGCCGTTGACGCGGACGACCAAGGTGGCGGCGGCGGTCGTCGCCGTGCTCGCGGCCGCAAGCGCTTCGGCGGCCGCCACGACCGCAGACACGACGCTCGAAGAGGTCCTGGTGTTCGGTCACGGCCAGTCGAGGCAGGTTGCCGAGATCAGCGCGGTCGAAATCAGCAAGGAAGCGCCCGGCACGAGCGCCCTGAAGGCGATCTCCAAGCTGCCTGGCGTCAGTTTCCAGTCCGCGGATCCCTACGGCGCCTACGAGTGGTCCACCCGCCTTTCGGTGCGCGGTTTCAACCAGAACCAGCTCGGCTTCACGCTCGATGGCGTACCGCTGGGCGACATGAGCTATGGCAACCACAATGGCCTGCACATCAGCCGCGCGATCTCATCCGAGAACATCGGCAGTGCGATCCTGTCGCAGGGCGCCGGCGCGCTCGAGACAGCCTCTTCCAGCAACCTGGGCGGTACGCTGCAGTTCTTCTCGGCCGATCCCTCGCACGAGATGGGCTTCAATGTCGCGCTGACGGGGGGAGAGTACACGACCCGGCGCGGTTACATCCGCTTTGAGTCGGGCGAGCTCGGCAGCATCGGGACGCGCATGTCCCTGAGCTACACCAACCAGCAGGCCGACAAGTGGAAGGGCACGGGCGAGCAAAACCAGGAGATGATCAACTTCAAGATCGTGCAGCCGATCGGCGAGGGCAAGCTGACCGCCTTCTACAACTGGTCCGACCGCCAGGAAAACGACTATCAGGACATGTCCTTCGACATGCTGAGCCGCCTCGGTTACGACTGGGACAACCAGTCGCATGACTACCCGCTGCATGTGCAGATTGCGGACATCTACCAGGCGACCGGCTATCCGGGTGGTCCGTATCCGTCACCGATCCTGACGCCGGACGACACCTACGCGAATGCCGCGGGGCTGCGCAAGGACGACCTCGCCGGCGTGACGCTGAACCTGCCCCTGAGCGAGGGAGTGTCATGGGACACCACCGTCTACGAGCACCAGAACGAGGGCCAGGGCATCTGGTTCACGCCGTACCGGGCGACGCCGGCCGGGGCGCCGGATGGCCATGGCGGCACGATCGCAGCGGCCGACGTTGTCGCGGGGACCGGTGCGGCATCGATCTCGGTGCGCACGACCGAGTACAACATCAACCGCGGGGGCGTGTCGACCGCATTGACCTTTGCATTCGGCGACCACACGGTGAAGGGCGGCCTCTGGTACGAGACCAATGACTTCAACCAGGCGCGTCGCTTCTACGGACTCGAGCGCGGGGCAGTCTCAAACCGGGATTCACTCAATTTCATGCGTGATCCATTCCGCACCGACTGGCAGTACGCGTTCAACACCGATACCACGATGTACTTCCTGGAGGACACCTGGGCCGTCAACGACGCATTGAAGGTCAACTTCGGCTTCAAGTCGCTGGATGTCAGCAACCAGGCGCGGAAGATCATCGACATTCGTTCGAGTCCCGGCCCGTCGGGCGAGATCGGGGCCAGCGAGAACTTCCTGCCACAGGCCGGCTTCAACTACGCGCTCAACGGGGAACAGGAGCTGTTCGGCAGCTACACGGAAAACATGCGCGCGTTCATCTCGGCGGTGACCGGCTCCTCGCCGTTTGCAACGACCAAGGTCAATTTTGACGCGCTGAAGGCGGCAGGCGGCCTGTCCCCGGAAACGTCGAAGACTTACGAACTCGGCTGGCGCTACAACGCCGGGGCCTTGCAGGCGGTGGCATCGGCCTACTTCGTCGACTTCAAGGACCGGCTCCTGGTCAACACGATCGGCGCTGGCATCGTCGGCAACCCGACGGCACTGCAGAACGTCGGCGACGTCGAGACGACGGGCGCCGAGGTCGGAGTGCGCTGGGCGTTCATGGACAACTGGACCTGGTACAACTCGTTGAGTTACAACAACTCGGAGTACCAGGACGACGTCGTCAGTGTCGTCATCGTCTCGGGCGTGCCAGTGACGACAATCACGCCGACTGGCGGCAAGAAAGTCGTTGACACGCCGGAGGAACTGTTCAAGTCGGAGCTTGCCTACGATAACGGCACCTTCTACGGCAAGCTGGGGCTCGACTATGTCGGCAAGCGCTACTTCAGCTATACGAACGACCTGAATGCCGTCGGCGATAACAAGGGCAGCGTCGATTCTTATACGGTGCTCAACGCGGGGCTCGGCTACCGGTTCAAGGACTTTGGCTTTGGCAAGAACATTGCGATCCAGGCCAACGTTTTGAACCTGAGCGACGAGACCTACATTTCGACCATCGGCTCAAACGGTTTCACGAACCGCGGTGACAACCAGACCTTCCTGGCGGGTTCGCCACGCGAGTTCTTCGTGACCTTGAGCGGTCAGTTCTGACTTGACCGACCCCTGAACCACGCCGGCCGGACGCAGCAACGTCCGGCCGGCGTTTTGCTGTCTATACTCGGAAGCATGGGTTTCGCGCAACACGCCGATTTCCATCGTGCGCTGGCGCTCGCCGGGCAACTGGCCGATGCGTCCCGTGCCATCGCGCGCAGCCATTTCCGCCGTCCCATGGCAGTCGAGCAGAAACCCGACCACAGCCCGGTGACGGTGGCCGACCGGGCGATCGAAACCGAGCTGCGCCGCATGATTCGCGCACAATTCCCTGCGCACGGCATCCAGGGCGAGGAATTCGGGGGCGAAACCGGCGGCGAGTTCAGCTGGATTCTCGATCCGATCGACGGCACCAGGAGTTTCATCAGCGGCTTCCCGCTGTTTGGTTCGCTCATCGCACTGCTGCACGGGGACCGGCCAGTCCTCGGCGTCATCGAGATTCCAGCAACCGGCGAGCGCTGGATCGGCTGCAGCGGGCTGCCGACCTCGTTCGATGGCGAGCCGGCGCGCGCGAGCGCCTGCGATCGAATCGAGCAGGCCCGCGTGTACACCACGACCCCGGACGAGTTCCAGGGCGACGACCGGCGGCGTTTCGATTCCCTCAGCCGGCGCGCGGCCATGCGCCGCTTCGGCGGCGACT
>JAHFSF010000214.1 GCA_023265875.1 Gammaproteobacteria bacterium
CAGCAGGTAGCCGCGACTCTGGTCATTCAGGAGGGGAACATGCCTAAGCGATCACCAGACTTGAGACCGGTCAGCATCGTGATGTTGGCGTTTGGCGGCCTGCTAGCAGCCGACTTGGCGAGTGCCCAGGAAGCAACGTTGCAGGAAGTGGTGGTGACCGCGCGCAAGCGCGAGGAAAACCTCCAGGACGTCGGCGCGGCTGTGATCGCGGTGAGTCCCCAGGAACTGGAGCGCCGCTTCGACAAGGATCTGCAGGATTTCGCGAACGCTGCACCGAACGTCATCATCGACGACCTGCAACAGGGTCCGGGCAGTCCGGCCGCGATCTCCATCCGTGGCATCGGTACGACGGACGTCGAGAAGAACTTTGATCCGACCGCCGGCGTCGTCGTGGATGGCGTATTCATCGGTGTCAACTCGGGCGCGATGGTCAAGGCGCTCGACTTGCAGAGCGTCGAGATCCTGCGCGGCCCGCAAGGCACGCTGTTCGGCCGCAATTCCATCGCCGGCGTCATCAACATCATCCGGCAGAGGCCGGGTTCGGAGCTGGGCGGCGAACTGCGTGCCGGCTACGGCAACTACAACGACATGCAACTCGAGGGGTACGTCAATATTCCCGCGGGCGATCAATTGTCGTTCAAGCTGGCGGGCGCGCTCAACAATCGCGATGGCTATTTCTTTAACCGTACGCTCGGCAAAAAGACGGGCGAGCAGGATTTCTCCTCGATCAGCCCGTCGATACTGTGGCGTCCGACGGAAAACCTGGAGTTCTACTATCGCTTCGACAGAAACGAACAGGACCAGGACTCCAATACCGTGCTGAATTTTGCGCAGCCTGACCAGTTGTTCTGTTTTTACTACGGCCAGTGCGCCGAGAGCCTGACCTCGCCGCAATCAGGCGACCGGTATGACGTGCTCCAGGACGAGCCCGGCAAAAATGCATATTTCAATTCAGACATGCATATCTTCAATGCGCGCTGGGACGCTGCGCCGGGCTACCGGCTTGAGTACCTGTTCGGCGACTTCGCGACCGACGAGAAAGTCACGCAGGACTGGGACGGTACGCCGCTGACGCTGTATCACACGGACCGGCCGGCAACGTACGCGCAGCACAGCCATGAACTGCGGCTGACGCATGTGACTGACAGCCCGCTGTCCTACACACTCGGTGCGTACTACTGGAAATCAAACTACCGCATCGACCTGCTGAGCTACATCGGATTCGGCGATGCGATTGGTTTCTGGACCTGCCCGGCACCGCCGCCCGGTGAGCCCCATGTGCCCTGCTTCGTCTTGCCGGTACCGCAGACCGTGGCTCAGCATACCGAGTCCTACGCAGGATTCGTCGAGGGCGACTACAGGTTCTCAGATGCCTGGACGCTGACGCTCGGCGGGCGCTACACGAAGGACAAGAAGGACAGCGGCCTGATCGACCCGCAGATGCCTCAGCTCGCGACCCTGGGCAGCCTCAGCAATCCCTTCAAGAAGGAATGGAGCGAATTCACGCCCAAGGCGAGCCTGCGCTACCGGTACTCGCCGGACCTGATGGTCTTCGGTCTTTATTCCAAGGGTTTCCGTGCCGGCGGTTTCTCCGGCCGGCCAAACTCGTATGAAGCGGCCTCGACCCCCTACGATCCGGAGACGGTCGATAATTTCGAAGTGGGCATGAAGTCGGAGTGGATGGACCACCGCCTGCGCCTGAATGCTTCCGCCTACTTCATGAAGTACAAGGACAAGCAGGAGGAGCAGAGCGTGCCGGCCAGCCAGGGCACCGGCCAGCAGACGATCGTGTTCAATGCGTCCACCGCTGAAATCAAGGGGCTCGAAGTCGACCTGCTGATGTTGCCGGCGACAGGATGGACCGTAGCGTTGACGCTGGGCCTGCTCGATTCGGAGTACACGAAGTTCACCGAGCTGGACACGACGACGCCGGACCCGGACGACGTCGTGGATATCAGCTATCTGAAGCTGCGTCGCGCTCCAAAAGTGACCACGACAGTCACGCCGGCATATGAATGGCCGGCGCTCGGTGGCCAGATGTCGGTACAGGCCAGCTGGCATTACATCGATGAGCTGGAGCTGACCTTCTACAACTCGCCACAGGGCCACAATCCGTCTCAGAACATTGTCGACGCCTCGATTAACTACCAGCGCAACAACACGACAATCAGCCTGTGGGGGTTGAACCTGACGGAGGAGGATTCCTGGTCGCAGGCCTACGACGTGGCCACAAGCCGGACATTCGCTGGCCTGTGGACCTACACGACGACCCGTCCGCCGCGGACCTACGGCCTGCAGATCACGCAGAAGTTCTGAATGCGCCTTGTGAGCGGCACGCAGCCATTTCCTGGCTGCGTGCCGGCTCGCCCGTCCAGAACCGAGTGACAGACATGGACAATCCGGGCAGCGGCGCGATTCTGGTCGAGCGGAAAGATACGGTCGGGTGGATCACCCTCAACCGGCCCCAGGCAATCAATGCGATCAATGATGCGGTACGAAAGGAACTGCC
>JAHFSF010000215.1 GCA_023265875.1 Gammaproteobacteria bacterium
GATGGTGCCGTTGAAGGTCTGCACGGACTCGATGTAGCGGTTGCGCGCGACCGCGATGCGATTTTCAGTGCCTTCGAGCTGCGCCTGCAGGTCGCGGAAGTTCTGGTCCGACTTCAGCTCCGGATAGTTCTCGCTGACGGCGATCAGGCTCTTCAGCGCGCTGGTCAGTTCCCCCTGCGCCGCCTGGAATCTCTTTACCGCTTCAGGATCGTTGAGCACCTCGGGAGTGACCTGGATCGAGGTTGCGCGGGCGCGCGCTTCCGTGACGCCGATGAAGACCTTTTGTTCCTGGGCCGCGTAGCCCTTGACGGTATTCACCAGGTTCGGGATCAGGTCCGCACGACGCTGATACTGGTTCACGACCTCGGACCATGCGGCTTTCACCGCCTCGTCCTGGGTCTGGATCGTGTTATAGCCGCATCCGGAAAGGGCAAGGCTCATCAGTACGAGCAGTCCGGTGACAAGGGAGCGCATGGAATCCTCCGTCTCGCAGAAGCCTGGATCGCGACAGTTGGTGCTCCATAAATTTTCACACGTTCCCTGACGGCGCGATACCGGTCCACGCGGGTCTGCGCATGCACTGACTCGAGTGGAATGATTACGACATCGCAACCCGGATTCCTGTATAGTCCGCGCGCCCTCCCCTCCGCGGATTATCCGAATTACCATGAAATTCAATGACCTCGGGCTCGAGCCCGGGCTGCTTTCGGCTGTTGCCGAACGCGGCTATGACACGCCGACACCGATCCAGGCCGGCGCCATACCGCCGGTGCTCGCCGGACGCGACCTGCTGGCCGGCGCCCAGACCGGCACCGGCAAGACCGCGGCCTTCGTGCTGCCGCTGCTGCACCTGCTGGCCTCGCCCGCGGGCCGCGCGCCGCGCGTGCTGATCCTCGCCCCGACCCGCGAACTCGCCGCCCAGATCCACGAGATGATCCGCTCCTATGGCGCGAACAAGAAGCTGCGCTCGCGCGTGATATTCGGCGGCGTCGGCGAACAGCGGCAGATCGACGGGCTGCGCATCGGCTGCGACATGCTGATCGCGACACCCGGTCGCCTGCTCGACCTGGCCGACCGCAGGCTCGCGGACCTGTCGCAGGTGCAACACCTGGTGCTCGACGAAGCCGACCGCATGCTCGACATGGGCTTCATCCACGACATCCGCCGCATCATCAAGCTGCTGCCGGCCAGGCGACAGAACCTGATGTTCTCGGCGACCTACACGCCCGACATCCGGGCCCTCGCTGCGCGGATCCTGTCGAACCCGGTACACGTGGAAGTGACGCCGCCGAACAGCACGGTGGATCGCGTCGTGCAGCGCGCATTTCGTGTCGCCAAGGACGACAAGCGCCACCTGCTGGTGCACCTGTTCGAGAACGGCGCCAACGGCGAGGGCCGCTGGCACCAGGCGCTGGTCTTCACGCGCACCAAGCACGGCGCGAACCGCCTCGCGCTGCAACTCGAGCGCGCCGGCATCCGTTCCGCCGCGATCCATGGCAACAAGAGCCAGGCCGCGCGCACCCGTGCGCTGGCGGACTTCAAGGCCGGCAAGCTGACAGCGCTGGTTGCGACCGAGGTCGCCTCGCGCGGCCTCGACATCCGGGAACTGCCGCAGGTCGTCAACTACGACATGCCGCACGTGCCCGAGGATTACGTGCACCGCATCGGGCGCACCGCCCGCGCCGGAAACGACGGCCATGCCGTGTCGCTCGTGTCCGAGGACGAGGCGCCGCTGCTCCGGGACATCGAGCGCACGATGCGCCAAGCCGTGCCGTTTGCGCCGACACCGGCATTCGCGCGCACGGCCGATGCGCCGCCAAGGCGGATCCCGCGCTGACTACAGCAGCGACTTTCCCAGCCCGAGCGGCGTAGTCCGCAGCCACATCGCCAGCGTCTGGCCGATGTCGGCGAAGCTGTCGCGGCGGCCGAGCGGCGCGGGTTTGATCCCGGGGCCGTAAGCGAGCACCGGCACCTGTTCCCGCGTGTGGTCCGTGCCCTTCCAGGTCGGGTCGTTGCCGTGATCGGCTGTCAGGATCAGCAGGTCGCCTTCCGTCATCGCGCCGGTCAGCGCCGGCAGCATGGCGTCGAAGGATTCGAGCGCCCGTGCGTAGCCCGCGACATCGCGCCGGTGCCCGTACTCCTGGTCGAAGTCGACGAGGTTCGTGAAGACCAGCGTCCGGTCACCGCCCTCGGCCAACGCACGCATCGTCACGTTCATCAATTCCGCGAGACCGCTTGCCTTCAGCGCGCGGCTGATGCCGCGGTTCGCGAAGATATCCGGCACCTTGCCGACGCCGACGACCATGCCGCCGTCCTGGACGAGCAGATCGAGTAGCGTCGGGCCATGCGGCGGCACCGAGTAGTCGTGGCGGTTCGCTGTCCGGCGAAATTCGCCGCGCCGCTGTCCGGTGAAGGGCCGCGCGATGACCCGGGCGATGCGATATTGATTTACGAGCTCGCGCGCCACTCTGCAAACAGAGTACAGGCGCTCGAGACCGAAGGCTTCCT
>JAHFSF010000017.1 GCA_023265875.1 Gammaproteobacteria bacterium
GATTTGTCATGTATGTAATCACCATATTTTTGTTGCACGTACGCGTCCAATTTGCCGTACCGAAACCCGCGTAGCGTGATTAGTCGGACTCTCTCTTCGATCGCCGCGCGAAACCTCGCCCACGCTCGTTTAGTTAAGGACGGGCAGTTCGATAGCGGTCGCGTATTCCGGCGTATGCCAGATGCGCTGCGTCGCCTTGATGTAACTCTCGGGTGCGGCAAACATGATGTTCGGCACGTAGGACTGCGGGTTGCGGTCGTACAGCGGGAACCAGCTCGACTGGATCTGCACCATGATGCGATGCCCCGGCAGGAATGTGTGGCTGACCTGCGGCAGCGGTATCCGGTAGGCAAGAACCTTGTCGGGCTTGATCGGATGCGGTGTCGAGAGATCTTCGCGATATCGTCCGCGAAAGATGTCCGCCGAAAGCATCTGCTGGTAACCGCCCAGTTTCGGATTCCATGGAACTTCGTCGGGCCATACATCGATGATCTTGACGACCCAGTCGGAGTCGCTGCCACTGGTCGAGGCAAGAAGCCTGGCGACCGGCTGTCCTGCAACGCGCAGCGGTTCCTTGAGCGGTTCGGTCGAATAGACGAGCACGTCGGTCCGCGACGCCGCGTGCCGCTGGTCGTCCACCAGCCACTCGCCCCAGGTCGAATCCGGCGCACCGCTCGGCAGCGTCGGACGCTCGCGATACGGCACGGGTTTTGCCGGATCGGAGACATATTCGTCGTAAGGCGGCCCGGCCGCCTGAGCCCGGTCGAAGCTCAGTTTCCCGCCCGACAGCAGGTAGAGCTCACGAGCAGTGTCGGGACATCCTTGGGAGCAGGAGCGCGGCCAGTCGTCATAGCGATGCCACTGGTTGGCACCGGTTTCATAAGCCAGCACCCGCGGGCTGTCGGGTTTGGGGCCGTCCTTGAGGTAGTAGTCCAGAAACGGCTGCATCACATTCCTGCGAAACCAGCCGGCCGTGTCGCCCTCGAACTGGATGGCACCGATACCGCGGCCCTCGCGTCGTCCCTGGCCGTGATTCCACGGACCCAGCACCAGGTGCACGAACTTGCCGTCGGGATCCCTTGGCGCGAGCGCCTTGTAGAGGGCGGGACCGCCATAGATGTCCTCCTGGTCGAAGAGCCCGCTCACGATCATCATCGGCACCTGCAGCGGTTCCTTGGCGAGAATCTTGTCGACCGCCTGATTCTGCCAATACGAGTCGTAGCTCGTGTGCCCGGCGAGCGCCCGCCAGAAGCCGAGTTGCTCGAGTCCATGCGACGACGCTGCGGCGCCCGCCGAACCCGCTCTCAGGAATTCGTCGTAGGTGTCGTAGCTCCCCGACCACCATTTCTCTTTGCTGTCGCGCGTCGCTTCCTGGTCATAGGTGTAGTCGAGGCTGCCGTCCTGCCGGAATGCACCGTTGTGAAACCAGTCGTCGCCGATCCAGCCGTCGACCATCGGCGCGAACGGCACCGCGGCCTTCAGCGCCGGGTGTGGACGCACGGTTGACATCACCGTCGTGTAGCCCTCGTAGGAACCGCCGATGGTGCCGACGCGGCCGTTGCTTTCGGGCACGTTTCTGACAAGCCATTCAATGGTGTCGAAGCAGTCCGTTGCATGATCGGTTGCCGTCGGATTCAGCGGACCCTTCAGCGGCCGCGTCATCACATAGTCACCCTCCGATCCATACTTTCCGCGTACGTCCTGGTACGCGATGATGTAACCGGCTGCGGCTGCCGTGTCATCCATGTGCGGCACGGCCGCCGCGAGGTGCGGACTGTTGAAACGCAATACGCGCTCGGAGGCGCTGTAGGGCGTTCGCGAAAGCAGGATCGGCGCCTGCCTTGCGCCTTTTGGCACGAGGATGAAAGTCTTGAGCTTCACGCCGTCGCGCATCGGGATCATTTCCTCGCGCTTGACGTAGTCGAATTCATCCGTCTTGCGGCTGAAGCTCGCAGGCGTGTCGCTCGGCAGGGCGGCGACCGGCTCATCGGCGCGCGCACCGACCCCGCAACAAAAGAGTGGGATCGCAACGACTAAAGCGATTCGATCGCGCTTGCCAAACAGCGACATGCGGCGTCTCCTGGATATGCGCCCGATTTCGAAATCGCATATTGGCATGATTTTTCAACTAGTTATATGGTTTGCCCGGCCTGGCGCTGTCGCCCCTGATATGCGCATTCAAATGACGTATCGTCCTGCTTGATCGGTGACATCGGTATGGCGCCAGGAAGCAGCCATGACAAATCTCGACCTAGACTTCATCCGCGCGCAGTTTCCCGCCTTCCGTGAGCCCTCGCTCGAGGGGCTGGCGCATTTCGACAACGCCGGCGGTTCCTATGCCTGCCGGCAGGCCATCGATTGGCTCAATCGCTACTACCGTCAGACCAAAGTCCAGCCTTACAACGCCTTTCCGCCATCCAAAACCGCCGGTGAGCAGATGGACGCGGCGAAGGAGCGTCTGGCCGCCTGGCTGAGCGTCGGATCCGACGAACTGCATTTCGGGCCGTCGACTTCGCAGAACACGTACGTCGTCGCGCAGGCCCTGCGGCGGAAGCTGCGCGCCGGCGACGAGGTGATCGTCACCAATCAGGACCATGAAGCCAATGTCGGCGTCTGGAACCGCCTGCAGGACGATGGCATCGTCGTACGCGAGTGGAAGATCGATCCGGACACCGCCGAGTTGCGTGCCACGGATCTCGAGGCGTTGCTGGGCCCGCGCACCCGGGCGGTCGCGTTTACGCATTGTTCCAATGTCGTCGCGAGCATCAACCCTGTTCGCGAACTGACCGAACTGATCCACCAGGCCGGCGCCTGGGCTCTCGTCGACGGCACGGCCTTCTGCCCGCACGGCCTGCCTGACGTCGCGGCGCTGGGCGCGGATCTCTATGTCTTTTCCCTGTACAAGGTGTACGGCCCGCACCTCGGCGCGATGTACATGCGCCGGGAGCTCAATGCCGAATTGCCCAACCAGGGGCATTTCTTCAAGGCTGCCGATCCGGAGGCGAAATTCACTCCGGCCGGCCCCGATCACGCGCAAATCGCCACTGTCAATGGCGTGTTGGATTACATGGAGGCCGTCGCACGCCAGCACGGTTTCGGCGACAAGCCGGTCCAGGCGCGAGCCGGAACTGTCAGCAGCCTGTTCCGTGACCACGAAACCGCATTGCTGCAACCCCTCCTCGACTGGCTTTCAGATCACCCCAAAGTGCGCCTGATCGGCAGGAACCGCGCACCCGAACGTGCGCCGACCGTTGCCTTCACGGTCGACGGCCATCGCTCCCTGGAGTTGGCCAGCCGCCTGGCGGAATTCAAGCTGGGCGTTGGTGTCGGGCATTTCTACGCTTACCGTCTGGTAAAGGCCCTGGGCATCGATACCGATGACGGCGTGCTGCGCGCGTCGTTCGTACACTACACCTCGGAAGAGGAAGTCGGCCGACTGATCGAGGCGCTCGATAGATTGCTGTAGGCGCTCAGGGACGCCATGCCCTCTTTGCCATGGCTCGCGGGGCGGATCAGCAGCTTCCGAAACCGCGCAGCGGCAGGGTCGTGCGCTGGAGCCAGTTGTCGGGGAGGTAGTTGGCCTCAGCATCGATCGCATGAATCGTGTACGCGTGTCTTGGCTTGTCGCTGAGATTGGCTCCCGAACGATGCGGCAATGCGCCATCGAGCAGCACCAGGGTACCGCGCCTTGCCTCGAGCGCCACGAGCCCGGTGCCTGGATACGGCTGCTTGTCCCATTGATCCATAATCGTTGCCGTTCGTGAAGCGTTGAGATGCGACCGGTTCTTGACCGGTATCCGGTGTCCGCCCGGCAGTGCCCACATGCAGCCGTTCTCGGTGGTTGCGTCGTCGATCGCGAACCAGAAGCCGACCACGCTTCGCGGCTCCGTCCACAGGTAGGTGTGATCGGTGTGGCAGATCACTTCGCCGCCAATGCGTGCCTGCTTGAAGATGTACATCGATTGCAGCAGCAAGGCGTCGTGCATCCCAATGTCTCCGGCCAGTGCAGCCAGCCGGGGCGTGCGACTGAACGCATCGAACACCGGGTCGAGATCATGCATGGCATGGCCGAGTTTGTTGAGGCAGAGATGCGCCTCGGCCCGCAGCCGGCCGTCGGTGTCGAAGGCATCTTTTTCAAAGAAGCAGCGGATCGCTTCGCCGCTGGTCAGGAAGTACTCGTCACTGGCATGCAGCGCCTGGCCGTCGGCCGTAAAAATGGTGGCCAGCTGCGGCGATGGCACGTGCTCCCTGGCAAGCGCCAGCGCCCGTTCGCGTAACTCCAGGCAGCGACCGGCATCCGCGAAGTCCGGTAGCACGAGGAAACCATCCCGTTGGTATTGCGCGATCTGTGCCGGAGAAAGGAACGTGCCCATGACCCATTTTTGCCCTCAAGCGCCGGCATCCCCGGGACGGAAAACGATAGCCTGTTTCCGGCCAGAGCCAAACTGGTTTTTGCCGCGGAGCGCGCACCTCCACCCGATTTTATGTATCTTCGCCTGCCAGCGGAAACCGGGGTCTGTCGCCGTCTGGCCGCTTTGGAGTGACATACGACCGAGTCCCATGCCGCCAGCCTCTACCAGGACGCCTCGCGCCGGCTCCAGGCCCAGGACTTTGCCGGCGCCGATTCGATTTGCCAGGCCCTGACCAGCGCGCACCCGGGGTTTGCGCCGGGGTGGTTGCTGTCAAGCATGATCGCGCAGCGGCTCGGCGAATTCGAAAGAGCGCTGGAATCCGCCAGGTTGGCCGCGCAGCTCGCCCCTGCCGATTCGCGCTACCTGCTGCGATTGGCACAGTGTCTGGCCGGGCTCAATCGGCGATCCGAGGCGGTCAATGCCGCCGAGACCGCGGCGCGAGCGGCCGGGCACAGTGCCGCGGCCTTCGATGCGATCGGCACCTTCTTCCGCTCGATCGACGATCATCACCGTGCGCTCGCGTTCTACGATCGCGCCGTCGAGCTGGCGCCAGAGCAGGCGTCATTCCGCTTCAATCGCGCGCTCGTTCGGCGCTTCGCCGGCGAACTGGAGGGAGCGGAGGCAGACTATGACCGCGTGCTGCAGCTGAATCCACGCGAGTACGAGGCTTACGTCAATCGGTCCGAGCTTCGTACCCAGGCGCCGGAGCGCAATCACGTCGCGGCGCTCGAGCAATTGCTCGCGGCCCTGCCGCCGGCTGACAAGGGCGAACTGCAGCTACGCCAGGCGCTCGCCAAGGAATACGAGGACCTCGGACGGTACGCCGAATCCTTCGCCGAGCTGACCCGGGCGGCGCGCCTCAAGCGAGCGCAATTCAACTATGACCCGCGCACGGACGAGGCGCTCGTCGAGGCCCTGATCGAAGCCTTTCCGGTGGGTTCGACGGAGAACGTCGTGACCGGCATCAGCGAGGCACCGATCTTCATCGTCGGACTGCCGCGCAGTGGCTCAACCCTGGTTGACCGGATTCTTTCGAGCCACTCGGACGTTGTCTCGGCGGGAGAACTGCCGCATCTGACCCGCCTGATCGCCGCAGCGGCCGGCCGGCGGGCTGGCCGGCACGACCTGTCGCCCGCGGAGATCGCGCGCTGGTCGGCGCAGATCGACACCGAGGCACTCGGCCGCGAGTATCTTGCGCGCAGCCAACCCGTCGGCGTCACGCAGCGATTCTTCATCGACAAGATGCCCGTCAACTTCCTGCACTGCGGCCTGATCCATCGGGCACTGCCGCGCGCCAGGATCATCCACGTGACCCGGCACCCGCTGGCCGCGTGCTATGCGATTTACAGGACCTTGTTCCGGAGCGCATACCCTTTTTCCTACGACCTCACGGAACTCGGGCGCTACTACATCGGCTACCGCCGGCTGCTGGCGCACTGGCATGCGATCCTGCCCGGCGTCATCTACGATCTCTCTTATGAACAGCTCGTCGCCGACGAGCGCGGTGAGATACGCCGGCTGCTGGCGTCCTGCCGGCTCGAGTGGCAGGAGTCCTGCGTCGAGTTTCATCGGAATCCGTCCCCGACGACGACCCATAGTGCGCATCAGGTCCGCCGACCGATCTACGACTCCGCCGTCGACCACTGGCGCCACTACGAACGCGAGCTCGAAGGCCTGCGCGGCCAGTTGCTCGCGGGCGGCGTCGACGTTTAGGTGCCCGATGGCATCGCCAGTACGCCCGGGACTCATCCGCCAACCTGCGGATTCGGGGAAACACGCTCATTTTCTTGCGTCCAAAGGCGCGTTGCGAGAGACTCGATTCTCGCTGCCGCTTGGACGCAATGTGCGCGGCACGCAACAATTGGGGGGAGCCGCTGATGGACATTTTCAGGCCGAATACTGTTCACGTTTCGGCACGTCACCGTTATTCGACGCCGACGCCGTTGCAGATGTCGTTGCGCTCGGCGATTGCAACAGCTTGCGCCTGCGCGGCTTCGGTGCCAGGAATCAGCTTCGCACAGGGCAACCCGGCGAAGCCGGAGGTCACCGGGTCGAATCTCGGCGAGATCGTCGTGACGGCGCAGCGGCGCGAACAGAATATCCAGGATGTCGGAATCTCGGTCACCGCCCTCGGTGGCGAGGCCCTGACGGATCTCAATATCAATACAGCCACGGATATTGTCCGGGCCGTGCCCAGCCTCAAGATGAATGCCTACTCCTCGGCACAGGTTGTCTTCAATATCCGGGGCGTTTCGCAGAACGATTACGGCGACCAGCAGGAGCCACCGGTCGCCGTCTACCAGGACGACAGTTATTCGAGTTCGATCAACCTCTCGAGCTTTCCGGTATTCGACCTTGCGCGCGTCGAGGTCCTGCGTGGGCCCCAGGGAACCTTGTTTGGTCGCAACGCGACCGGCGGCGCGATCCAGTTCGTCTCGAACAAGCCCACGAAGGAATTCGAGGGCTACGCCACCGCGACCGTCGGGCGCTACAACCAGCTGATCATGGAGGGCGCGGTCTCGGGTCCATTGTCCGATAACTTTCAAGCGCGAGTTTCAGCGATCCGCAACAAGGACGACGGCTACATGCAGTCCGTGATTGCCGGAGTCCCGGACCGCGGCGGAAACGATCACTACGCGGTGCGCGGTCAGCTGGCCTGGCAACCGACCGACGGCAGCAATGTCAACCTGAACGTGCGCTATCTGAACGCCGACCATGAGACCCAGGCGGGACTCTACTCGCTGGAGGCCGCCTGCCCGAATGCCCAGTTCCAGGGGGAGTTCACGCCACCGACGGTATCCTGCGCGTTCTGGGGCACGGGACCCGGTGAGACCGGGACCGGCTATCGGAACGATGCGATCTCGCCGAGTCGCGGCGGCACTCCATGGGCAACTGCCGAAACCCAGGAGTCCTTTGTCGATCGTGAGATTTTCGGCTCGACCCTGCACGTGGATGTCGATATCGGTGATCGGCACCTCGTGTCGATCACGGATTACCAGCACTCGAAGAAATTCTACATTGAGGGTGGTGACGCCTCACCGGACGAAGGAGTGTTCTTCTACCAAGGCAGCAATCTCGATCAGGTTTCCGAGGAAGTCAGGTTCTCCGGCCTGGCCGGCACTCATCGATGGGTCGCCGGTCTTTACGGCATGTACGTGGACGGGGATTACACCGGCAAGTTCGCCGACCCGTTCTATGGATACGACCCGACGGTCGAGATGATGCAGAAGACCACCTCCTACGCCGTCTTTGCACAGGATGAGTGGCAGTTTGCCGATCAATGGACGCTGATCGCGGGCCTGCGTTACTGGTATGACGAGCGTGAGGGCGGCTACTTCGGCACGGCGCCTCCGATCCCGGACTTCGGCCAGCCGCAGGTGACGATCATCTTCAACACGAATGAGATCTTTCCGGTATTCCCTGGCAGCTCCGTGACACCCGCCGATGCCAAGAAGACCTTCGATGGCGTGACCGCGCGCCTGGAACTCGACTTCAGGGCAAGCCCGGGCGTGTTGTGGTACGCCAGTTTCAACCGCGGCAGCAAGAGTGGCGGCTATACGTTCTCCACCGGCACACCGTTCGACCCGAACCAGCAGGCGTTTCTCGAGGGCATTCCGTTCGAACCAGAGGAGCTGAACGCATTCGAGGTCGGCGTCAAGTCCTCGCTTGGCAACAGAACCACCTTGAACGCGAGCGTATTCTATTACTCATACAGGGATTACCAGGCGTTTGCGCAGTTCGGCCCGGTGCAGACCGTCATCAATCTGGATGCGACGGAGACCGGAATGGAGGCCGAGCTCACTTCGCGACCGGTCAATGGCCTCACGCTGCAGTTCGGCGTGTCGGTGCTCGACTCTAAGGTCGAGGACGTGCCACTGCCGGATCTCGCGACCATCGAGGATCATGATCTGCCACAGGCGCCAAAAGTCTCCGCAAACGCGCTGGCCCGCTACGATTTCGACGTGGGTGCCGGGACCTTCTCGGTGCAGGCTGACGTCCAGTACTCGGCGGAGTTCTGCTTCACGGTCCTGTGCGCTCCGGTCGAGCAGGAATCATCGTACAGCGTCAGCAACGCGCGAGTCGGCTACGCGGGCCCCGGCAGGCGCTGGGACGTCGCTGCGTTCGTCAACAACATCTTCGACGAAGAATATCGCGTGTATGCGTTCGACAGCTCGCTGTTCTCCGGCGTGGTCGCCGGCGTCTATGCGAAGCCTCGCATCTGGGGCGTGTCAGCCTCCTACCGCTTTGGAGCGGCGCACGACTGAGCCCGATTCCGCGATGAGCCGCATGTCGTGGCGTCGAACCCGGCTCCCCTTCGGGGGCCGTGTATTTCTCGTCGCATGGCTCCTGGCAGGTGTCTGGACGATGGGCCTGCCCAGCGCCCGCGCCGCCGCCAGCGCGACCGACCCCCCTGGCTGCCAGGCGGTACGCCTTGCCGACATCGGCTGGACCGACGTAACTGCAACGACGGCGCTGCTGGCGCGCCTGCTTGGGGATCTCGGCTATCGCCCCGAAGTCACCGTGCTATCGGTTCCCGTGACCTACGCGTCGATGAAGAACAAGGACATCGACGTTTTCCTCGGCAACTGGATGCCGTCGATGGCAGCCGACCGCAAGCCGTTCGTTGAAGACCACTCGGTCGATGTGCTCGGCGCAAACCTGACGGGCGCGAAGTACACGCTGGCGGTGCCCGCCTATACCCACGACGCCGGGCTCAAGGATTTTGCGGATATCGCACGCTTCAGCGCTGAGCTCAAATCGTCGATTTACGGCATCGAAGCCGGCAACGATGGCAACCGGCTGGTTCTGCAGATCATCGCCGAGAACCAGTTCGGTCTTGGATCCTTCAAGCTCGTCGAATCCAGCGAACAGGGCATGCTCGCCGAGGTTGAAAGGGCGGTCCGGGCCAGGACGCCGATCGTGTTCCTGGGCTGGGCCCCGCACCCGATGAACATGCGCTTCGACATCCGGTACCTCACCGGTGGCGATGCGAGCTTCGGACCTGACTTCGGCGGGGCCACCATATACACGAATACCCGCGCCGGGTACTCGTCGGACTGTCCCAACGTCGGCCGTTTGCTCAAGAACCTGAAGTTCACGCTGCAGGGCGAGAGCGAGTTGATGCAGGCGATCCTCGACAGGCACGAAGCGTCCGACGCGGCGGCCGCGGCGTGGCTCGCTGCAAACCCGGCAACGGTCGATGAATGGCTCGAGGGCGTCGCGGCTTTCGATGGTCGACCGGCGCGTGAGGCGTTTGGGCACCAGGTGGCGCCCAGGCGGTCCGCCGCATTCGAGACCTGGATTACCGGCCACAAGATTCCGCTCGGGGATGCCGCGACTCGATCCGTCGAGTACGTGAAGGTGCACGGTGTCGGCTTTTTCAACGGCGTAGCGGTCGTAGTGCGTACCAGTACGACGGCCGTCGAGGCAGCGCTCAATGCCTTGCCGGCGCCATTGCTCATCGCGGCGATTGCGCTCGCGGCATGGGGCCTCCGGCGTTCCATACCGCTCGCGATATTCGTGGCGGGCGCCCTGCTTTTCATCATGAATCAAGGCTACTGGGCTGCAACGATCGAGACCCTGACGCTGGTGCTGGTCGCGGCAATCCTTTCGACGGCCATCGGCGTGCCACTCGGCATCATCGCTGCCCGGCGGACGCGACTCTACGCCGTCATGCGCCCGGTGCTCGACCTGATGCAGACCTTGCCGACGTTCGTCTACCTGATTCCGACGCTCGTGCTGTTCGGACTCGGCGTCGTACCGGGCGTCATCTCGACGGTGATCTTCGCACTACCCGCGCCTATCCGGCTCACGCATCTCGGCATCTCATCGGTGCCGACAACGCTGATCGAAGCGGGCCAGGCTTTCGGCGCGACGCGTCTGCAACTCCTGGTCAAGGTCGAGCTGCCGAGCGCCGCGCCGACAATCGTCGCCGGGATCACGCAGTGCATCATGCTGAGCCTGTCGATGGTCGTAATTGCGGCGCTGGTCGGCGCCGGCGGGCTCGGCGTACCGGTGGTGCGCGCGCTCAACAGCGTCCAGGTCGGCATGGGCTTCGAGGCGGGACTCGCGATCGTCCTCGTGGCAATCATCCTCGACCGCATTACCCGGCCGAAGGATTCAACGGGGCCACGATGAACGAGGCCCTCGTATTCGAGAAGGTCGACATCCTGTTCACACGCGAGCGCGGGCGCCGCGGTGCCGCACTCATCAGGACGGCGCTCGCATCGCTCGATGCCGGTCGCAGTCGCAGCGAAATCACTGCCGAGAACGGCGTCGTGATCGGCATTGCGAATGCGAGCCTCAAGATCGAGCGTGGCAAGCTGTCGGTGCTGATGGGACTGTCGGGCTCCGGAAAATCAACGCTGCTACGCGCCGCAAACGGCCTCAACCCGGTCACCCGGGGTAAGGTGCTGGTCAACGACGGTGGCGATGCCGTGGATGTCGCGCGCTGCGACGGAGCGACGCTACGGCGTTTGCGCCGCGGCCGGGTCGCGATGGTATTTCAGCAGTTTGGCTTGCTGCCGTGGCGCTCCGTGCGCGAAAACGTCGGTTTTGGCCTCGAACTGCGCGGCGAATCGGCTGCACAACGGCGGCGGGTCGTCGATGAGAAGCTCGAACTGGTCGGGCTTACGCAGTGGGCCGAGCACTACGTCAACGAGCTGTCCGGCGGCATGCAGCAACGGGTGGGCCTGGCGCGTGCCTTCGCGACCGACGCCGATATCCTGCTGATGGACGAGCCGTTCTCTTCGCTCGATGCGCTGATCCGCAGCAAACTGCAGGATGAGTTGTGTTCGCTGCAGGAGCAGGTCAAGAAGACCATCCTGTTCGTCACGCACGATCTCAACGAAGCCCTGAAACTCGGCGACCAGATATCGGTGCTCGAAGGCGGGCGCATCGTGCAGACCGGGGCGCCAGAAGTAATCGTGCTGCGGCCGGCCAATGCCTACGTGGCCGAGTTCGTGCAGCACATGAACCCGCTTGCGGTCCTGAATGGGCGCATGGTCATGCGGCAGCGGCAGCAACTGGAGCACAGCACAGGCGCGCTTTGGCTCGATGATGAGCGCCGTTACCAGCTCATTCTCGGTGCCCGCGACGAACCGGCCAGGGTGATCCATGGCGGCAGCGACGTGCCCCTCCGTGGAGCCGATGGTGCGGGTCGTTCCGGCGTGGCCGTGGCCGACGCCGGTACGCCGTTGCAGCGACTGATCCAGCTGCAACGCGATACCGGCCACCCGGTGCTGCTGACCGAAGGTGAAAGCTTCTGCGGCGTCTGCGGCCCGCCGGAAATCATCCGGGCGCTCGCCCGCAGTCATGGCGCGCCAGGTTTGGACTTGTAGAACCTGGCCGGCTGGATTTATCTCTTTGGGTGCGTGCGCCTGCCAGAAGTGGCGCGGGACTTGGCGGGCGGCACGTCGTCGCTGTGCAACGTGATCAGCGACTCCATGAGGTCGTCGTCCGCGCTGGAGCAGATGCCAAGGACCAGGGCTTCCTCGCCGCCTTCCGGCACCACGTAGGCGTGACCCATCGTACTGTCGATGTAGATGGACTCGCCCGCCTGAAGCACCACGGGTTCATAGAACTCGGTATGAATCTCGACCGGGCCCTTGAGGACGTAGATGTATTCTTCGCCGGGATGGTGGACGAGTTCGCCGAATTCCTCGACGCTTCTGGCGCGGATGCGCGTGACCGTCGGAACCATGCGTTTGCGGCGCAGTTCCGGGCACATGTAGTAGTAATCATAGTTGGGTGTGTTCACCCGCAGCGCATCGTCGAGGCGGCCGATGGACCGGCGCGCGGTAAAAGATGCTTCGGGTGCGCTGTCCGGCTCACTGAACAGGTCGGACATGCGCAGGTTGAGCCGCTGGCTGAGCTGCATCAGCTTGTCATAGGTGAGCGTCAGGCGGTCATGCTCGACCTTCGCGAGCGTGGACAATGGAATTCCTGCGCGCTCGCTCATCTGTTTCAATGTCCAATGGTTCCGCTGGCGCAACCCGCGCAGCAGGCTTCCCAATGTCGGCCGACGTGATTTCGCCGTTGTCAGAATCTTCTACCCGTGTGCGCCAACCGCGCTGTCCCGGATTCTAAGGCGAGCAGCCTTTGACGTCATTCTCCAATTGGGCCTAATATGACCTCATTAGGATAATACCCCGAGGAATGCCTATGCGCTCCATTTCTTCGATTGCAGCGTTGCTGTGCGCTCTGTTGGTGGCCACGCCGGCGCGGTCTGTTCCTGCCGTTCCAGGCGCTGCGCCGCTCACGAGCACCGATGTCGAGGCCTGGCTCGATGGCCTCATGCCCTACGCGCTCGAGCGCGGTGACATCGCGGGCGCAGTCGTCGTCGTGGTCAAGGACGGCCAGATTCTCGCGGAAAAAGGCTACGGCTACGCCGATGTCGCAAAGCATGTGCCCGTCGATCCGGAGCACACGCTGTTCCGGCCGGGTTCGGTTTCGAAGCTCTTCACCTGGACAGCCGTGATGCAGCAGGTCGAGCGCGGCAAGCTTGATCTCGACGCAGACGTCAACCAGTACCTCGACTTCAAGATTCCGCCGGGACCGGCAGGCGAGCCGATCCGTGTTCGCGACCTCATGACCCACACGGCGGGGTTCGAGGAATCGGTCAAGGAACTGATCTTTGAAAAGCCAGAGCGGATTGCGCCGAACGGCGAGGTATTGAAGCGCTGGATTCCCGAGCGCATCTATAAGGCCGGCACCATGCCCGCCTACTCGAACTACGGCGCGTCGCTCGCCGGCTACCTGGTCGAACGCACTTCCGGCATGAGCTTCGACGAATTCATCGAGCAGAACATCTTTGCGCCGCTTGGCATGGCGCATTCCAGCTTCCGCCAGCCCCTGCCAGAGGCACTGACGTCAGGCATGTCGCAGGGATACGAAAATGCCTCGGGAGAGCCGAAAGCCTACGAGCTCATTTCGCTGCCGCCCGCGGGTTCGCTGGCCTCGACTGGCGCCGACATGGCGCGCTTCATGATCGCGCACCTGCAGAATGGCGCTTACCGCGACGCGCGCATCCTCTCAGCCGAGACGGCGCAAACGATGCACGACACGGCGCTGACGGTGATCCCGCACCTCAATCGCATGCTGCTCGGCTTCTACGAGACCAACACCAACGGCAGGCGCGCCATCGCGCACGGCGGCGACACGCAGTACTTTCACAGCGACCTGCAGCTTTTCATCGACGACGGCGTCGGCTATTTCATTTCGGTCAATAGCGCTGGCAAGGAAGGCGCCGCCGGCGTGATCCGCGCGGCGATGTTCCGCGAATTCAGCGACCGCTACCTGCCGGGCCCGGGGCCCGAAGGCCAGGTCGACGAGGCGAGCGCAAAGGAACACGCGCGCCTGATCTCGGGCGCCTACATCCTTTCCCGGCGTGCGGAATCAAGCTTCGTGAGTGTGATCAACCTGGCGAGTCCGTTCAAGATCGTGACCAACAAGGACGGCACGATTTCGCTGCCACTGCTGCACGGATTGAATGGCGAACCGAAGAAGTGGCATGAAGTCGCCCCGTTCGTCTGGGGTGAAGTGGACGGCAAGGAAACACTCGCGGCCGAGGTGGTCGATGGGCGCGTGACGCGCTTCAGTGGGGATCTCCTGTCGCCCTTCATGACGTTCGAGCGCGCGCCGGTTGCGAAGGCCGGCGCCTGGATCGTGCCAGCCGTCGCCGCAAGCCTGGTGGCGCTCCTGCTCACCGTGATCCAATGGCCGATTGCTGCGCTGGTGCGCCGCCATTACCGCCAGAAGCTGTCGTTCGCGGGCGCGGAGGCCAGGGCCTATCGCTGGGTGCGCATCGGATCGCTGGCAACGCTGCTCGCGTACGCCGCGTGGGTCGGCATGGTGCTCATGATGTTCCAGGACCTGTCACTGCTGTCGCCCAGCTACGACCCATTGATCCGGGTCCTGCACGTCCTGGGGTCGATCGCGGTCTTCGCCGGCCTCGCGCTCGCGCTCTGGCACCTGTGGATCGTCTGGCACGCCCGGCGTCGCTGGCTCGGCAAGATCTGGAACGTCGTGCTGGCGGCAAGCTGCGCCGTGTGTGCCTGGATCGCGATCGTCTATCACCTGGTCGGCTTCAGCGTGAACTACTGATGCCCTCGCGCAATTGCATGGCGCTCAAGGTATCGCGGGAGGCACTGCAGCTGTCGGCGCCGTTCGTCATCACCGGCTACACGTTTACCGAAATGATCGTCGTCGTCGCCCGGCTGGATGACGGCCAGGCGGCAGGCGAAGGCGAGGCAGCCGGCGTCTACTACCTCGGGGACAATGAGCCGCAGATGTCCGCGGCTATCGAGACCGTGCGCAAGGAGATCGAAGCCGGCGCCGATCGCGAGACTCTGCGCCGGCTGCTGCCGCCTTGCGGCGCGCGCAACGCCCTCGACTGCGCTCTGTGGGACCTGGAAGCGAAGCGGTCCGGCCGCCCGGTCTGGAGCCTGGCCGGTCTGCAGCAGCCGCATCCGCTGACGACCACGTTTACCATTGGCGCAGGCGAGCCCGGGATCATGGCCGAAAAGGCGATCCGTTATGCCCAGGCGCGGGCGCTGAAGCTGAAGCTCACCGGACAGGCGGCGCTCGATGCCGAGCGGGTTCGAGCCGTGCGCAAGGCCCGGCCGGACGTCTGGCTCGGTGTCGACGCCAACCAGGGATTCACGCCCGCCAGCCTCGAAGAATTGATGCCGACCCTGGTTGCGAGCAAGGTCAAGCTGGTGGAGCAGCCATTCGCCCGCGGCCGCGAGGCCGATCTCGATGACTTCGAGAGCCCCATACCCGTCGCGGCCGATGAAAGCGTCCAGGGAATTTCTGACATCGAGTCATTGGTCGGCCGCTTCGATGTCGTCAACGTCAAGCTCGACAAGTGTGGCGGCCTGACCGAGGGACTCGCGATGGCGGCAGAGGCCCGCCGCCTCGGAATCGGTGTCATGGTCGGCAACATGGTAGGCACCAGTCTCGCGATGGCACCCGCGTTCGTGCTGGGCCAGCTCTGCGACATCGTCGATCTCGACGGGCCGATCTTCATCACGCGTGACCGGACCCCGGCGGTCAGTTACGAGCAGGGATTGGTCTTCTATCCGGAAAAAGGCTGGGGCAGCGCCGCGTGACGGCAGCGACTGACGTCGCGCCGAAGACCTGGTTTGGCCAACCGATCGGCCTGACCGTGCTCTTCCTGACCGAGATGTGGGAGAAATTCTCCTTCTTCGGCATGCGCGCGCTGCTCGTCTATTACATGACGAAGGAGCTCCTGATCGTCCAGGACCAGGCCTCCCTCATCTACGGGTTCTACACCGCCTTCGTCTATTTCACTCCGATCGTCGGCGGGATCATTTCCGATCGTTGGCTCGGACGCCGTCGCTCGGTGATCATCGGCGGCTCGGTGATGGCGGCCGGCCATTTCATGATGATGTTCGAACCGCTGTTCTACGGGGCGCTCGCCTGCATCGCGCTCGGCAACGGGCTGTTTCTGCCGAGCCTGCCGAGCCAGATCGGCTCGCTCTACCAGCCGGATGACCCGCGCCGCGTCCGCTCCTACAACATCTACTATGTCGGCGTGAATCTCGGCGGATTCCTGGCGCCGCTGGTCTGCGGGACGCTCGGCGAGATCTACGGCTGGCACTACGGCTTTGGCGCAGCGGGCGTCGGCATGTTGACCGGCCTTGCGATCTACATTCTTGGCAAACGCCATCTTCCGGCGGACCCTGCGCGCGCGACGATAACGGCACGGCAATCGTCGGAGCGCGGCGGCAAATTGCGGCTGTTCGTGTTGCTCGCGGCGATCGGATGCGCCGTCGTCATCTTCCGCGCGGCCTATGAGCAGACTGGCAACACGGTCGCCCTGTGGGCGGATGCGGGCGTCAACCGCGCGATCGGCACGAGCTTTGTGATCCCGATGACCTGGTTTCAGTCGCTCAATCCGCTGCTCGTCTTCGCGCTGACGCCGCCCCTGCTCGCCTGGTGGTCGGCGCAGGCCGCGCGCGGCCGCGAACCATTGCCACTCGTGAAGATGGCATTCGGCGCAGCGGGAGTAGCCGGGTCTTACCTGCTGATCGCGATGGTCACCGGCCTTACCGGCGCAGGTGCAGCGGCCAGCTGGCTCTGGCTGGTCGCCTTCTTCGTGCTGCTGACTGCCGGTGAACTCTTCATCCTGCCGGTCGGCCTCGGCCTGTTCGCGCGCCTCGCGCCCGCCGGCATGGCGGCGACCACCATCGCCGCGTGGTTCCTCGCCGCCTTCGCCGGCAATCTGGTCGCCGGCGCCCTCGGTACCTTCTGGAGCCAGTCGAGCCCCACGCGGTTTTTCACGTTGATGGCGGCCGTTGCCGGTGTTGCAGCGCTTGCACTGGCGGTGATCGCTTCCGTCGCCCGCCAGGTCCGTTAGGTTGACAATTCTCTATTCAGGACTATTATCTCCTCCATAGATAATTCTTTCGTCAGGGGCGCGATGGCGCAGCTAGAGGCTTGTCGTGTGACGCGCCGGCGCCTCCTGCAGGGGGCGGCGGGAGCGGCCGCCATGGTCGTCGGCTTCCCGATGCTGAACTTCGCCTCCTTCCGGGTGTTCGCCGACAGCTCCCAAAAATACTCTGCCCGCGCACTCAAGGTCGTCGAAGTCTCGTTGGTCATCGACATGCTGGCGCCGCTCAAGATCGACTTCCGGCCGGAAGCATTCGCCAATCCGCTGACCGCAGCCGAGATCGACGCATTCCAGTCGATCGGCACCGGCGGACCAGAAGTGCGGGAAGAGACGCTGGCATTCCTGGCCGGCTGGCAGGGCTTCGTCGGCCGCAATGCCGATCTGTTCTGCGTCGTAGACAAGGCCGCCGACCTCGATGCCGCCAAGGTCGCCCGCAAGTGCGCGGTCATCATGGGCATCCAGAACTCGGATCACTTCCGCAAGCCGGAAGACGTCAAGAGTTTCTTCCAGCTCGGCCAGCGCTCGTCGCAACTTACCTACAACAGCCAGAACTTCATCGGCACCGGCGGCACGGATCGCATCGATGGCGGGGTCAGCGACTTCGGCGCATCGATCATCGCCGCCATGAACGAGACCGGCATGCTGGTGGACGTGTCCCACTGCGGGGACAAGACGACGCTCGATGCGATCGAGATTTCGAGCGTTCCGATCGCCGTAACGCATTCCAATTGCCGCGCGCTCAACAACCACCCGCGCCTGAAGACCGACGAGGCCATCCAGAAGCTCGCCACCAAGGGCGGCATCATGGGCATCACCGGCGTGCGCAACTTCGTCTCCGCCGTTGAGCCGACCACGGTCGAGAACATCGTCGATCATATCGACCACGTCGTGAACCTGGTCGGGATCGAACATGTCGGCGTGGGGTCGGACTCGGACCTCAACGGCTACGACGACATGGCGGCCGATCAAAAGGAAGAGCTGCTGGCCATGTACAAGGCGAGCTATGCATTTCGCGAAAGGCTCGACACCGATGGCTTCGACCACCCGCGAAAGATCTTTGACCTGACCGAGGCCTTGATCCGCCGCGGTTACAGCGACTCGAACATTCAAGCCGTTTTGGGCGGCAATTTCCGGCGCCTGCTCGGCGAAACGTGGACCGGGGTGGCAACCCCGGCAGACAAGGGGAGACCATCATGATGCCATTCGCTCTCAACCCGCTTCGGGCGGCACTCAGCGTCATTTTCGGCACGTCAATGCTGGCGGCCAGCATGACGGGTCACGCCCAGCAAACAGCGGCTTCCGATCGGGCCAACCGGCCCATCCTCGGTGAAGTCGTCGTCACCGCGCAGAAGCGTGCCGAGAAACTCGCGGAAATTCCGATGTCGATCACGGTCCTGTCCGGCGACGCGCTGGAACGGCAGCAGGCCGACAATTTCCAGGACCTCGTGTCCATGGTGCCGGGCCTCAGTATCAACACGAATACGCGCGGCGTCTCGCGCATCACCTTGCGCGGCATCAACACCGGTGGCGTTGCGTCGACTGTCGGCGTCTACGTCAATGACGTGCCATTCGGATCGAGCAGCGGCCTGGCAAACGGCGCGGTCCTGTCCGGCGATTTCGATACCTTCGACCTTGCCAGGGTCGAAGTCCTGCGCGGACCGCAGGGCACGCTCTACGGCGCAAGTTCGCTCGGCGGCGTGCTCAAGTACGTGGCCAATGAGCCGTCGACCGACGGGTTGGAGGCGAGGATCCAGGCAACGGCGGAAAACGTCGAAGGCGGCGATCCGGGCAGCTCGTTCGCAGGCGTGATCAACGCGCCCGCCGGCGAAGGATTCGCCATTCGCGCCAGCGGATTCTACCGGTCCGACGGCGGCTTCATCGATTCGATCGGCAACAACCCGATCCCGAGCTTCCAGAATCCGGCGGTCAACATCGTCGACGGGTCGCGCGTGGAACCGGACCTCAACGGCTTCGAGACCTATGGCGGCCGGGTTTCGGCGCTGTACGCGCCCGCGGACAATTTCTCGCTGAACCTGACGGCATTTTTCCAGGACATCACCAGCGACAGTTCAGATGCGTTCGAAGCCGATCCGACCACGTTCAGGCCGCTGTACGGCGACCTGGTCGCGTCGCGCTACCATCCCGAATTCACCGATATCGAATATCGGGTCTACAGCGCAACGATCGACTGGGACTTTGGCCCCGCCAGACTCCAGTCGGTGACGAGCTATGGCACCTTCAAGGAGGATTTCCAGCGGGACTACGCTATCCGCCTGAGCCTGGCCCAGCTGCTTACCTTCTTTTTCGCCGACCCGGTGACGGCGCAGCCACCGCTCTCCGCAGTCCTGCAACAGATCACCAGCACCGACAAGTTCACGCAGGAGGTGCGCATCGTGTCGCCGGAAGACCAGGCGCTGGAATGGCTGATCGGCGCCTATTACACGGATGAGGACTCCGGGATCGACCCACAGTCCATTTTGGCAGTCAATGCCGGCACGGAGACGCCTGCCGCGGGACTTCCGCCGCTCGCGGTTGCGTCGCTCACGTCGAATTACCAGGAATTCGCCCTGTTCGCGAATGCGACCTGGCATGTCTCGCCGCGCTTCGATCTGTCGTTCGGCGGGCGCATCAGCGAGAACGACCAGGATGCTTCGCAGGTGCTCGACGGCCTCCTCGTCGGCGGCCTGACGACGTTTGACGATGTGCACTCGTCGGAAAGCCCGTTCACGTATTCCGTGTCGCCGCGATTCCAAATCACGGACGATGCGTCGATCTATGCCCGCGTGGCGACGGGTTACCGTCCGGGCGGACCCAACGTGCTGCCTCCGGGAGCCCCTTCGGGTACGCCGACCTCCTACGACTCGGACAGTCTCACCAGCTACGAGATCGGCCTCAAGACCAGCACGGCAGACGGCAGGTTCTCGCTCGACGCGGCGGCCTTCTATCTCGATTGGAAGGATATCCAGCTGTTCGCCGTCATCAACAACGTCGGACTCAACGCCAACGGCGGCACCGCGGTCAGCCAGGGCCTCGAATTCACGGCGACGGCACGCCCTGTCTCTGGTCTCAGTCTGTCGTTCACGGGAGCCTATTCCGATGCCTACCTCACGCAGGACACCGATCCCGTCGTGGGCGGACTGGATGGCGATCCGCTGCCATGGGTGCCTGAATGGAGCCTGAGCCTCGGCGGCGACTACGAATGGGCCGTCTTCGGTGATTCGACGGCCTATGTCGGAGGCCAGGTGGCATATACCGACGACCGGACGGCTGATTTTTCGGTTCGCGACATCAATGGCGACCTGAGCGTGGCCGAGGCCTACACCACGGTCGATGTTCGGGCCGGGATCGACATGGGACGATGGTACTTCGAACTCTACGGCAAGAATCTGTCGGACGAGAGGGGCATCAACGACATCGTCCCGCCGGGCTCGTATCCCAATGGCGCCGTCGGCCTGGGCGTCATTCGGCCAAGGACGATTGGCTTGTTGGTCGGCGCGAAATTCTGACGGGCACGCGGAATCTGTGGCGCCGTGTCGGCAGTACGTACCTGGAGTGTCAACGACGACGGATCAACGTCGCGAGTGATCGCACTCCCGGCACCCTATCTGCTGTTTCTCGGTGATGCGACCGAGGCCGACTACGCCAAGACTGCTTTCGGCCTGCGCGACTGGGCACGCGACCTCTGCGTGGGCGAATTCGCCTGCGCGGACGCGACCGTCACCACTGGCCTGCCGCGGCTGACGCCGTGCGAAGCCTACGCGCGCGGGGCGCGCTCGCTCGTCATCGGTGTCGCCAATGTGGGCGGCGTCCTCAAGCAGAACTGGATTCCGAGCCTGCTGGCGGCGCTGGAAGCCGGCCTCGATCTCGTTTCCGGCATGCATGGCCGGCTGAATGAGTCCCGCGAATTGAAAGCCACCGCGGAGCGTCTGGGACGCCGGCTGATCGACATCCGCCAGCCGCCGCCAGGCATCCCGGTCGGGACTGGCCGCAAGCGTTCGGGCAAGCGATTGCTGACCGTTGGCACCGACTGCGCGCTCGGAAAGAAGTATACGGCCCTCGCCCTCACTGCGGCCTTCAGGCGACGCAGTATCAACGCGGATTTTCGCGCCAGCGGCCAGACCGGCATCATTATCGCCGGCAGCGGCCTGCCGATGGATGCGGTCGTCTCCGATTTCGAGGCGGGCGCAGCCGAAATCCTGAGCCCTGACGCGCCGGCCGATCATTGGGATGTCATCGAGGGCCAAGGCTCGTTGTTTCACCCGGCGTATGCGGCGGTGTCGCTCGGCTTGCTTCACGGCAGCCAGCCCGACGTCATCGTGCTTTGCCACGAGCCGGGCCGCACGCACCTGCTCGGTTACCCTGACTTTCCGACGCCGTCGCTCGCGGAGGCGATCGCGCTCAATCTCAAGCTCGGTGCGCTCACCAACCCGGCGATTCGCTGCGGTGGACTGAGCTTCAACACGCAGGCCCTGTCGGTCGCCGAGGCACAGGCCGTGATGGACGGAGCGTCACAGATCCTCGGCTTGCCGGTGGCGGATCCGATGCGTGGCGGCGAGGCGTTCGAACGGCTCGTGGACGCCTGCCTGGATTCATGAGCCGCCCGTCCTGGTTCCAGCGTTTTCTGCTGCCGGGTTTTGCGTTCAAGGCGGTGGTGATCGGCGGCGGTTATGCTACCGGCCGGGAAATCGCCGAGTATTTCGTGCCGAGCGGCCCCTGGGGCGGACTCCTGGCCATGGCGCTTGCGACGCTCATCTGGAGCGTCGTTTGCGTGGTGACCTTCCTGTTCGCGCGGGCGACCGGCAGCGAGGACTACCGGACTTTCTTCCGCAACCTGCTGGGGCCGCTGTGGGTGGCTTTCGAGGCCGCCTACGTCATATTCATCATCCTCATTCTCGCCGTGTACGGCGCGGCGGCAGGCGCAATCGGCGCGGCGATGTTTGGCTGGCCGCCCATCGTGGGCATCCTGTGCCTGATGCTGGGGATCGCGGGTGTCGCGACTTTCGGCAACAAGGCCGTCGAATCGCTGTTCAAGTACGCGTCGTACTTTCTTTACGCCGTGTATGCCGCATTCGTGGGCCTCGCGCTCGGTCACTTCGGAGACCGCATCGCGGGCGGCTTCGCTCTGCCGTTCGAGTCTGACGGCTGGGCAGTCGCCGGCACGACTTACGCGAGCTACAACCTGATCGCCGCGGTCGTGATCCTGCCGGTCCTGCGGCACCTGACCAGCAGCCGCGATGCGATCGTCGCGGGCATCCTCGCGGGGCCGCTCGCGATAATCCCGGCCGCGCTCTTTTTCACCTGCATGATGGCCTACTATCCGCAGGTCGGGGCGGAGGTGTTGCCGTCCGATTTCCTGCTGCGCATGCTCGGCATCCCGATCCTGCACGGCGTATTCCAACTGATGATTTTCGCCGCCCTGCTGGAATCCGGGACCGGCGGCGTGCACGCCATCAATGAGCGGATTGCCGGCGTGCTGACCGAGCGACGCAAGCGCGATTTTTCTCCGGCGGGTCGCCTTGCCGTGACCGGCTTTCTGCTCGTGGGCTCGATCTTCATCGCCGATCGATTCGGTCTTGTCGCCCTGATCGCGAAAGGCTATCGCGGGCTCGCCTGGATGCTTCTCATCACCTATGTTGTTCCGCTGATGACCTGGGGCCTGTGGCGGCTGTGGACCGGGCGCGCGGTCCGCGTCGCTGCCGCCTGAATTGAAACTGGAGACCGTGATGCGCCATTACCTTGCCGCTCTCATGTTCCTGCTTCCGGGCTTCGCCCATGCCGCGCCGCCCGCGAGATTCGATGCCCACGTCGCGGCCGAATTGCAGAAACTCGGCGCGCCTGGCGCAGCGGTTGCGATCGTCGAGAACGGTAAGGTGACCCTCGCCCGCGGATACGGCGTGCGTGGCCTCGAATCGCTGCAGAGGGTCGGACCCGACACGCTGTTCCAGATCGGATCGGCCTCCAAGGCTTTCACCGCCGCCGCGCTCGCGATCCTCGTTGAAGAAGGCAAGATCCACTGGGACGACCCGGTGATCGACCATCTACCGGACTTCCGCATGTTCGACCCCTGGGTCACGCGCGAGATCACGGTTCGTGACCTGCTCGTCCACCGCAGCGGTCTCGGTCTCGGGCAGGGCGACCTGATGTTTGTCCCCGCCACCTCGATCAGCCGCGCCGACACCGTGCGGCGGCTCCGGTATCTCAAGCCGGAAACCAGCTTCCGCTCGTCATTCGCCTACGACAATGTGCTCTATATCGTTGCGGGTGAGTTGATCGAAGCGGTAACCGGCCAGACCTGGGAGACCTTCGTCCGCGAACGCATCCTGCTGCCGGCCGGCATGGCCCAAACCGTCACCAATGACGCCGATCGTTTCCTGGCAGCAGACCGCGCGTTTCCGCACGGCCGCCTCGGCGAGATCCGCGGCGTCGGGCCTCAGCAGGCGCTCGATGAGAAAGCCGTCGCGCTCGGCGTGAACTGCGGCCCCGCGGGTGCCATTGCTTCGAGCGCGAACGATCTTGCGCGCTGGCTCGCGATCCAGCTCGCCGGCGGCCAGCTCGCCGGCTCCGATCAGCGGCTGTTCTCCGCGGCCAGCGGCGCCGAAATGTGGCGACCGGTCGTGCCGGTCCCGATCACTCCCCTGCCCGGACCGCTGGCGGATGCGATGCCGCAGTTTCGCAGCTATGCACTGGGCTGGGCGGTGCAGGACTATCGCGGCCATCGGATCGTCCAGCACGGTGGCGGCACGCAGGGTTTCCGGGCCGTGGTCGTGCTGATCCCGGAGAATAATGTTGGCTTCGCAATCGTCGCGAACTCCGAAGACAATGCGCTGGTTCCGGGCGTGCAATTCGAGTTGCTGGACCACTATCTCGGCCTTCCGAAGCACGACTGGCCGAAAGCCTTCGCGGACTTTTTCGACGAGCGGAACGCCGGTGCGCTGGCGGCGTTAAAGGAATCGGTCGCCGCGCGGCCGCA
>JAHFSF010000120.1 GCA_023265875.1 Gammaproteobacteria bacterium
TACGCTGCGACGAACATTTTCAGCGCACCGCGCCGGGGATAGCTTGCTATCCCCGGCAGCAGGATGAGATTCACGCCGACTGACCGTGCCCATGCCGCAAGCGGGGTGCTGCCAGGCCTGTATTTCGCAGCCGCCACGACGATTTCCACACGATAACCAGCCGCGACCAGGTTCTCGCCGACAATTCGATACAGGGAAATGACCGGCTCGACGGTGTTGAAAAACCGGATCGTCGGCCTGCCCGATTTCTTGCCGACGGCGTCGGGGCCAGTCATGCATGTTGCCTTGAGTCAAGGTTCTGCACGGCATTCCCGCGAAGGCCAGGTGCCAGCGGCGATTGGCGCCTCACGGATTGCATGAGAAGTCCGGCAAATGCAAAGGAGAACAAAGGATCGACGAGCACGTTGAACATCAGACTCTTGACCAGATAAGCGCCGGCTGCAAGTGCAAGTGCCCCGGAGACTCCATCAGGCCCGTCGGTCTTGACTGTCCGTGCAATTCCTCGCATGGCGATGATCCATGCGCCCAGGTAGACAAGCAGACCGCACAGCCCGTAACGAAGCAGCATGAGCAAAGGCCCGATATGCACGTTATGGACGCGACCTTCGGGAGTAACATTTCGCGACAGAAAGGACCTTTGCGGACGATAGGTTGCGCCGTGACCAAATCCGGCAATCCAGTTGAACGCAGAACCGTCACGTGACATCGTCGCGGACACGTCAGTGGCCTCGTTCACTCGTGCGAGCAAGGAATCATCCCGGTCGCCCGTAGCAATTGTTCCAATCCTGTAGCCGGAAACCAGATCCGTGATCGCGTCACGACCCGCAGTAGCGGCAATGCCGGCAATTGCAAGAACTCCGCACAGCGTGAACAGGACCGCCCATCGCGACCCGGACACTGCACGCCATGCCACAAAAGTCCCACAGGCAACCCAGATTATCAGCGCCGTTCTCTGTCCGGATTCAAGCGCCAGGAATCCGAGCAACAGGACAACAACACCCAGGATCAACCGATGTGACGGTCGACGGGCCGTATGTGCGCCCCACCAGACGATTGCAACGAGCAGTGTCGGTGGCGGCTCAAATCGCGCACCGGACACTCCGAATATGGGTGCCATCACCGACACTACCAGCAAGCCAGCCGCGAGAACGATGACGTAGTGTCGTGAAAACAAGGTGTCGGCGCGCCAGCCGGCAATCAGCAGCAGAGCCGGCAACAGCAGGGACAAAAAGTCCCCGAAGATGTACGAGGGATATACGAATCGCTGGCCCGCGGTCGGTACAAGGAAGATCGTGACACCCAGCAGCCACCCGCTTAGCAATAACCAGGACTGGCGGGAAGCGGCAACAAATGGCATTGCAGCGGCAGCTGCGAATAGCACCGAGATGTAGACGAGGCCATACCCGACACGCTCAATCCACGCAACGCCGTAACTTGTCAGATCAATCAGGGCGAAAGCAACCAATGCACCGACCGGCACCCATGCGGCGATGGCATTGAGCGAGACCGACAGTCGCTGCGACCTTGACTCCACGCTCAATGACCCGATGTCGCTTCTCGCGACCGGTACCAGCGTACGATGATCGCCGCGAACACTACCGTCGACATGACTTCCGGCACGAGGAATGAGGCGGCCAGTCCGTCCAGACCGCTGTTTTGCGTCATGACTTGCACGGCAACCAGTTTGGTCACGACTCGCAGCGCCGACCCAATCAGAAACGACTTGACGTAGCCAATCGAAAGCAGTGCCTGTGACAGCAGCACTGTCGCCACCATCGGGCCAAGGGCAATGCCATGCCACTCAAGCAGCCTGGTCGTCAGGTCAACCGCCCCTGAGTCGAATGCGCCGCGTGCAAACAAAAGTTCAACAATTGGCCTCGATCCAACGGACAGTAGCGCCCCGGTAACCGCCGCCAGGATAGTGGAGACGACTGCGACCCTGGCCAGTCGCCGAATTGCAGGTCGATCGTCACGACGTAATGCTGCCAGGAAGCGTGGTAACGCAACTGTCGCAACGGCCGTGCCAAAAACGATGCCCGGAACCGTAAGAATCGCGAAACTGAAATCCATGGCCGCGACGGCACCTGGCTTGAATTCAGTCGCAGCGGACCGATCGATCAGCCGCGGTACGGCACTCAGCAAGTGACCAGCCAGTACCAACAACGTCGTGAGGCCATACGCGAGGTACGACTTTGCCTTGACATCCAGTGGCGAGCGGGCTGCTTCGCGCAAAACCCTTCGTGGCAACGGTATTAGATGAATCGCTACAAGAACCACTGCAGCAAGGATCGCGATCTTGCTGAGTGAAATTGCGGTCCGCGTCGACGCCGGCAATGCGAGCAGGACCATGATGCCACCGGCCATTGCTCCGCTGAGCACAAGGCTCGATGCGGCTGTCGGCCAGATAACACCGCGGACACCCAGAAATGCCCTGGGCCCAAATGTCGCAGCGATCAGCGCAAAGAACAGCCAGAGTGCAGCGATGACCGGAACGAGGTCGCTTCGCGCATCTGGTGCATATCCTGGCGCCATGATCGCGGCCTGCCATGGCGCAGTGACGGCCCCAACCAGGCCCAACGCGATACCGGCGGCCGCCGAGGCGGCAATGCTGGTTCGTAGCGCATGCACCTCGCCGCCATCACCATCAAGATCGGATACGACATGCCGGGCCAGCGCCGCCACGATGACGGTGCCGAGGCTGGTCGCCAGGAGGTTCGGGATCGCGAACGCCAGCCGGAATAATTCAATTTCCCGTCCGGTTCCAAAGCCTCGCGCAAGCAGCACTTCGCGGGCGAGTGTTGCCACGATGCCGAGCCCCATCAACCCGGACACGATGACAGCTGCCGGCCCGAATGATCTCTCGGTACCAGCGGCCAAAGACTCGCGATCTTCCGAAGTCGTGGCTGACGTTCCTGAATTCAACGCGGAGCCTGCCGCGCCCTCATGACTGCGATGACTAGGACGAGTCCGATTCCGACAAGCAGCGACGCCACGCCTAACAGGATCGCATCCGGCCAGACCGGATCATCAACGTCCGGAGTTCGCGCGGGATCGATGACACGAAACGCATATTCCGGCCGGACATTGGCCAGCATTATTTTCCTTGTCTCGGATTCCATCAGCCGGTAAATCGCCTCTTTCAACTCGACGACTGTCGTAGTCTGCAACTGATTTTGAAGATACGCGATGCTTGCACGAGCTTCCTCAATCGCCTTGCTTCTCAAATCCTCGTTCGCCAACTCGACCAGACTTCGTGCCCATGCCGAAGCAATCGCCGGATCGTCCCACTCAATGCGCAAGGTAACGAGTCCCGTGTCCTTGTCGTCAAAGACGGTCCGGATATCCTCGTCGAAGAGCTTGACCGCCTCCTCAGTAGTCGGCGGCTCGTCTTTCCATTGCTTCTGCTCCGCGTTCCAGTCGTCGGCAAACAGAACCGGCATCAATGAATTGCGTGCGATGAAGTCCGCAACGATTTCCTTGGAGCGAAGTCTCGCCAGGCTGCCCTGCGTTGAGGAAGCACCAGGCATCTCAATGCCCGCAAGGGACGCGAGCCCGCCAAACTGCCCCGCGATACGCGCAAGTTGACTACCTGCTTCATCATCCGACACCGGCAGGATAATGACCTCGCTTCGATAGACCGGCGGAGAGAACAGCAACACAGCGACTCCAATTGCCACGCAGACGAGCGGGATACCCGTCACCATGAGCAGGTGCAGTCGCATGAAACCGATGATGTCGCCGATCCTCAGTCCAGCATCATCGATAGATGTCTCGCGCAGTTGGCTTGAAGCAACCATGGCGCTGTCAGAACGAATTCACCGCCGCGACAGCCACGGCAATGTTATAGAGAATCTGAGTTACGCTCGTCCACACGGTCAGCGGCCGCATCTGCTGCGGATCGAGCGGCACGACAATAGTGTCGCCCGGCCTGATTTCCGCATTGCCACCGCGGGAAAACCAGCCGGAACCCGTGACATCGGCGACGCTGCCGTTGGCGCGGATCACATAGATTCGCTTGTCGTCAGCGCGAAGTGTCACACCGCCGCTGCGCGCGACGTAGTCGTCCCGGCCAAGGCCTGCCTGATACAGGTGCGAAGCAGGGCTCTGCACTTCACCGATCACGGTGACTTCCTGGGTCTTTCTTGGCACAACCAGGAGGTCGCCATCCTTCAGCACGATATCGTTCGGTGAATCCTTTGCCGCGTGCATGACGTCATCGAGATTTATCACCAGCCTGCCCACCGCTTCGGTGCCCTTGAGGTCCGCAAGCAAGCCCTGCCCGGCCGCGATCGCCTGCTTGGTGTTGGCCGCCTCCGCAGACTGCGCTTGTTCCAGGGACAAGACGGCAAGCTCGCGCTGCAACCGCTCACCCAGTACCTCAAGTTGCCGTTGCTCGCGCTCCTTGAGGTCGCGCCGGGTAAAGACGCCTCCTTCCGGGAACGCAAGTTCAGTGAGTCCACCCGCCCGATTGATGACCGACCGGAGTGTTTCTCCGCTGGTGACCGGGTAGGTGCCCGGGAAACGCACTTCGCCGGAAATCGTCACGGTCTCCTGTTCACGCCAGCTAGGCATTTCCTTGATCACTAGAAAGTCGAATGGGCGCAGCGCAACATCTGCCGAAGGCACTCCGGCCAGCAGGTCGGCCAATTCGATATGGATCAACTCGGTTTGCCGGCGCTCGCCATCAACGACCTGGTAGCGTGTCAGCTCGGCTTCACCACCGTATGCGGCCTGGTCCAGGCCACCTCCCGCGCGCAACAGGTCGCTTACCGTCATGCCCGGCGACAGCGGGTACTGACCAGGCACCATGACCCGCCCGTCGATGCCCACGGCCTGCAGTGGCTCGTCATGGCTGCTCTGCCGACTGAGTTCCTGAATGATCGGCGCCACCACTCGTTCACGACTGGTCGCCAGGTCAAACACAAATGTACGATCGCGAGGCTGCAACATGACGTTGGCTGCAGAGGCAGGTTCCGCGAAGGCTGCCGCCAGGTCTGCCGAAATCACGGAAACCAGGCGCGTCGGACCCGTCTCGCGATGGATCAGCACGTAATGCGTGTCGGCCAGCGGTTGCAGTTCGTCGAGACTGCCAATCAGGTCCGTCAGTTTCATGCCGGATCGGTACTGAACGCTGCCCGGCCGATGCACGTGGCCCGACAGGCTGACTGCACCCTCATAGCTTTCCCGGATCCGCTGGATCGTGATCGTGTCGCCAGTCTGCAGGCGCGTGCCCCGACCCTGGGGCATGGTCAGGTCGATGTCGACAACCGTGCGATTGCGGCGATCGTCAATGCGTTCCAGCACGCTGGTGCGCGGATCGGCCTCCGGGGTGAGGCCACCTGCGAGATACAGGATTTCGGACGCAACCGCGCCTTCCCGGAGCTCGTAAATCGCGGGGCGCCGGATTTCCCCGGTAATCGAAACCGTCGTTCCGACCGGCGGGATGAAGATGACGTCGCCGGGCAGCAGTCTTTCGTCGTTGCTGGTATCCCCATTCAGCAACAGGTCATAGAGGTCCATGCGCCGGATGACCTGGCCGTTACGCTTGAGCTGGATGTCGCGCAGCGAGCCGATTGGCTTGACACCACCGCTGTTGAACAGTGCGTTGGTAATCGTCGACAGGCCACTGACCGTATAGGAGCCCGGGTGCTCGGCCTCGCCCAGCACGAAAACCTGGATGGAGCGCAACTCGCCCATCGAGACGCTGGCACGCATCCCGATCATCTGCTCCGACACGCGTCGTTCCAGCATTTCCTTTGCGGCCGCGAATCGCATTCCGGCTACCGCAATGGGGCCCAGTTCCGGGAAGTCCACGACACCGTCGCGCCCGACGGTCAAGGTGTATTGGCCGCCTCGTTCGCCGATCAGCTGCAATTCCAGCGAATCGCCGGGACCGATCACGTATTCCGCTGGAACCGGGATATCGGTCGCCGGTGCAAAGGTGGTCGGAACCGTCGTGAACAGCTCATAGCCGAATGGCTTCAGTTCAGGCTCCACCGGCAAGATGGACAGCTCAAATTCGAAGCCGCGCAACGCTGGGTCGGCGTTGAGGCGCTGCATTGCCTCCTCATCCGTCAGCCCGGCGAGCACGATATTGATCGCCCCTGGCAACAGCAGTCGCCCGGTACGATCGAGGAGGTAAGGGTTGCCATCCAGCAGGCGTTGCCGGTATTCCGTCTGGGCGCGGAATTCGTTGTCCGCAGCGCGCGGCCGGTCCTTCTCGTCTTTGATCGGCGCAACCGACAGCAACAAGGAGTCGCCTGCCCGCAGGCGTGGCACGACTTCCAAGGTTTCCGGCAGAATCCCGGTCGAGATTTCCGCCTTGGGTATCGATGTCGGCAAAGACGCCGCGGCCGGCGTCTGTTGTTGTTGCTTCTTATTCTGCTGGCCGATCTGATCGAGGATCTGTTGTTGCTGATCCTTGGGTAATGACTGAAAGACCTTGAGCTCTTCCTGGGTCTGTGCGAACGCAGGCCATGCGCAGGCGCCCAGAAGTATGATTGCCAGCGTCTTCCAGAGACCCGCCTTGCCGATTGTCGACCGATTCATCACTCGAACTGCCTTGACCATTCCGCGAATCCCCGCAGGTCGCCGGAGTTGATGTTGGTCGCACTGGACTGCCGTTCTTCGTAGCCCAACCCAAGCTTCAGGTCGCCATCGAATAACATCCGGCGATAGTACACGTCGGCCGACCGAATCTCGGTGGCAATTGCGGCTACCGAGTGCACCGGATTTACGCTCTTGCGATTGACTCTCGCGCTCTGCGCAGCCAGTTCCCAGCTGCTGCCATCGCCATTGACCAGCATCCCGCCGAAGGCAATCTGCTGGCTGTCGCCGTCGATCGCATGGCCGATCGAGCGGTCGCGGAATTGATAGCCGTCACTGTAATTGCCGTTGTGGTAGGCACAGCCGAACTGCGGATCGCTTTCGTAGAAAGCACAGGTCGTGTCCGCGTATTCCACATGCGCCCGCCACGAGCGCTCGCCCCAGCCACCCCACATCTCCGCCCCGAACAGGCCGAGGTATTTGCTCGGCATGTAATTCGCTTCGTCTTCGCCGATGGCCTGCATGTAAACCGCAACCGGCGCCCAGGGCAGCGACCAGCGCAGATCGAAACCGGCCATCTGGTTGCCGGGTTGTTGCGGGAGCGGCTGATCGTTGTCATTGCCGGTCAGCAAGTCCCAGAATGTCCCGAGGTCGCAGGGCCGGCCATCGCCGCACCATTGCGCGCTGCGCGAAATGCCGACCTCGAGCCGCGGATGCGGTTTCCAGGTAAACCGCATGCCAAACAGCTGCGCATGCGGCGCATCGTCGCGATTGCCTTCGAGCTGCCCCATCGTCACCACGGTTCGAAACTGCCCGATCCACGCAAGCCAGGGATGTTCGAACGGATCCGAATAATTGCGCTCGAGCGTGATGGACGGAATCGGGCGTGCGTTCGTGCCATAGATCAGGCTGCCCTCCCAGCCTGGGCCCCACCAGCGATCGATGTAGCCGGCGGACAGCATCCAGTTGCCGAATACGACAC
>JAHFSF010000018.1 GCA_023265875.1 Gammaproteobacteria bacterium
TACCACTCTTCCGGGGGCCGTGCCGTTGTGGCGGCCTCCTGGTCCGCCCGGAGTGCTCCGAACTCGCGCACGGCCCGGGCCGGCGCGGGAGCTGCCGCCGTCGCATCGGCGCGTGATTCCGCGGCAACGGGCGGCTCGCGTTCAGCTGCGGCTGGCGGCGGCGGAGCAGCCTGCGCAGGCCTGGCAGCTGCTGCTGCAGGCATTTCCCGAGGTTCCGGCATCGCCCCGGATGCGGGCGCCTGCGCCGGCAGGACGTCGGATTCGGTGACGAGCGGCGGGGTACTGCTGTCCTCGAGTTGCCACCGTCCGATCAGCACCGCGAGGAACAGGCTCGCCGCGAGCGAGGCTGGCAGCCACCAGCGCCCGGTCCGGGGAGTCAGCGCCCGGCGCGCCTGGGCCAGGATCTTGCGATCCGTGCCAGGCAAGGGCGCGCCGGCATCGGCGGCCAGCAGCCGCCGCCACGGTTCACGGTCGATTGGCTCGTCCTTTCCCGGGTCCATGTCCTCAATCCGCCGGCGCGTCGGCGCCGAGCATGTCCTTCAATTTCGCGACTGCGTAGCGCAGCCGGCTCTTGGTGGTTTCCGCGCCCGTGCCGGTCTGTTCCGCGATTTCGGCCACCGACAATCCGCCCTCGACATATAGCAGAAACGCGAGGCGCTGCTCCACCGGCAGGCGCGCGAGCGCAGCGGCGAGCCGCGCGCCTTGCTCGCCAGTCACGGCGATTTCATGCGGGTTGCCGGCCGGTGAACCAGTGGCCGCGGCGATCGCATCGTTATCCATCGTCTCGTACGCCGTGCGGCGGCCGCTGCGGCGCCAGTGATCCATGCAACAGTTGTGCGCAATGCGATACAGCCAGGTCGAGAATCGTGCCGTCGGCCGGTAGCGAACGCGACTGCCGATCACGCGCGACCAGCATTCCTGGAACACATCGTCGGTCGCCGTGGCGTCGCCAACCAGGCGCCTGATGAATCGCCAGAGCGCGCCGCGATTCCGTTCGTATAGCTCTTCGAATGCGCGCGCATCGCCGGCCGCGTAGCGCATCATCAATTGTGCGTCGGCATCCTGCGCCTCCATCGCCGGCACTCTAGCCGGATCGCGCCGTCGTCGCTTCATTGAACGTGCCGGCTGCCGCAAAGGTGTGAAGCGACCAGTCAAGTTCATGATTTGACAGTTGTTTCTGCATGGTCCATCGGCGGCGCGCGCGCTCAGAAGGAATAACGCACGGAGACAATGACCTCGCGCGGCGGGATGAATTCCTCACTCGTCTGCAAGGCGCCGAACGGATTGCTGAATCGCGCGTTGACTCCGTCCTCAGCCGTCACATTGGTTGCGCTGAGTGACACGTCGAAGTGGCTGTTGGCCGGCTGGTAGTCGAAGAACAGGTTGACGATGTCGTAGGCCGGCACGGCATCCACCAGGGGATTGTTGAACACGCGATACTGGTACTCGCCGCGATAGATCCATTCCAGCCGCGAGCCGAGCATTGCGCCGTTGCCCAGCGCGTGGTTGTTCGTCAAGGCGATGCGCGCCGCGAGGTCCACGAGTTTCGGCGGCGTGTTGCCTTTGAGGTTCGTAGATTGGCTCATCGCTTGGCGGGTGGCGACTGAGCCCGGCGTGAATAGACCGAAGACGAAGGGAACCAGCGCCTCGCGGAAGTCCACGACGTCGAGCGTGTAGAAGTCCTTCCTGAACTCGCCGTCCATCCAGGTCAGGTGACCATCCAGATGCCATTCGTCGTTGAACTTCCAGCCGAACTCGGTCTCGATTCCGTAAATGTCGGTCTGGGGGACGTTGCCGGTGCCGCCGGCGAATGGCACCGGATCCTCCTGCATGAACTGCAGGTTCTCGTAGTCATAGACGAATCCCACAGCGTTGAACCGGGCACGACCGTCGAGGAACTCGTTCTTCGAGCCGATCTCGAATGAGGTGACTTCCTCCGGCTTGAATTCCAGCGGCACCTCGATTGCGTTGACCGCACCAGGGTTCGTGCCACCGTTCTTCCAGCCGGTTGAGATGAGGCCATACAGCAGATGGTCGTCACCCAGGTCGTAGTCGACCCTGGCTTTCCAGGTGAATTTCTCATCGTTGGTTTTCAGCTGCGACTCGATAAACCAGAACTGGACAGCGTGGTCCTTCTGCTCCTCTTCCTGGTAACGGCCGCCCGCGGTGATCGCCAGCCGGTCGGTGGCGTGAATGGTGAACTGCGCGTAGGCCGCCTTGTCCTTGCGCGTGACCGTCCTCGCCTCCACGAAATTCAGGACCGAGGTGACGTCGATGAATGGTGGCGGCAGGGTATCGGGGCCGGGGTTCGCGAGCAAATCCTCGTAAGCGGAGAACGGCGACGGGCCGGTGGCCTCGAGGAAGTAATTGAAATTCTCATGGTCCAGATAATAGGCGCCAGCCACCCAGTCGATCCTGTCGCCCTTGTACATTGCACTGAATTCCTGGCTGAAGGCGCGCGAGTCGTTGTCCCAGAATGGCAGCACGTCCCAGTTGGCTGTACTGAAGCCGGAGATATTGATGGACATGAGTTCTTCGTTGAGGCGGTCGCCGTCGACAGATTGTTTCTTGACCAGTTCCTGAAAGCCGGACAGCGACTTAAACACGACGCCCGCCGGGGAATCCCATTCCATGATCGCGGAATAGACGTTGTTCTGGAGCTCAAAAATGCCGGGATAATCCTGGCTCAACCTCCGTTCATCGGCAATGGGATCATCGACATTCTTCTGCGCCGCCGCATGCTGCCCGGAATCCTGCAGGAATGCCGACAGCGAGACCGACACGCTATCGAATGGTTTCCACAACAGCGACGCCGTGCCCGTGGTGGAGTCGGCGTCATCGAGCTCGTAGCCGTCGAGCGCGCCGCCCTTGATCTCGGCAAAACCATCGTGGCTGTATTTCTGGATCGAGCCGCGGAACGCCAGATTATCCGTGACCGGAATGTTGAGCGAACCGCGGGCCCTGACCGTGCTGTAAGTGCCAAGACCGAGTTCCACGGCGCCGCTGAAATCGTTCATTTCGGGTTTCTTCAGGATCAGGTTGATGGCGCCGCCGGTCGTGGCCTGGCCGAATTCCGTGCCCTGCGGTCCGCGAAATACCTCGACGCGCTCGAGCTCGCCAAGATCGGTGCCCAGCGACAGCGGATTCGCGACGTAGACGCCGTTCATGTAAACGAGAACGCTCGGCTGGGTGCTGAGGTTCTGCGCCGTTTCCCAACCGACGCCGCGGATTGCGACCACCCTGCCCGCGCCGTCGTTCTTCGCGACCGTCAGGCCGGGCACATACCCGTTGAAATTGTCCAGCCTGACCACGTTGGACCGGTCGAAATCCTCGCCGGAAACGGCGGATACCGCGACGGCAGCGTCCTGGAGGTTGACCTCGCGCTTGCCCGCGGTGACGACGACGGGCTCCAGGCCGGTCGCCTGCCCGAGCACGGGAGCGACCGGCATCACTGCTGCAATCGCCCCGATGAAGAACAATTCCGCCAGGGCCTTGCGGGAGCTGCCACTGCCGGGCGTCAAGCGCGAGCCCCTGGAGCTTGCCCGCGCCGGCTGGGTGGGCGCATTGCCGCCGTGATCGTCACGATCACCAGTATGACGACGACATAAGCCATGAACACGCCGGAGAAGCCACCGAAGGCATCGGCGATGAAGCCTGCGGTCGCCGGCCCGATCATCGCGAGCGTCGTGACCAGGTTGTAGGTGCCGAGAATCTCGGGGTTCTCCGCCGGGCCGAAATAGTTCAAGAGCAGCATCGTCGTTGCAAAGAAGCACATTCCGAACCCGAATCCGTCGGCAATGGCGAAGATCGTAAAAGCGATCCAGTTATCGGCGACCGACAGGGCAGCCAGGCCAGTGGCCTCGCTGACGAGTGCAACCATCAGCAGGCGCCTGGGATCGATGCGTGTTGCCAGCACGCCGCCGGCGGCGCGCGACAGCGCGTTGACGGCGCCGTCTGCGCTCAGCACGCCGGCGGCGACGGCGGCTGGAACTCCGAGCGTGCCCATGTGGGTAACGGCCCAGCTGTTCGTTGTCAGGACGCACAACAGCATGGCCGTCATCGCGATCGCAATCGTCCAGAACTGTGTCGTTCGCACCGCATCCCGGAACCGCCAGGAGGCCGTTGTCCGGTAGACGCTGGTGGAACGTGACTCTTCCGCAGCCGCGGCCGCTTCACTGCCGGAGCCCGCTGCAGCCGGCGGATTCCTGACGATCACGAGCGCGAGAGTTGTCAGTGCCAGCATCGCGACGGCCACTGCCCACCAGTACAGTCGCCACGAGCCGGTCGCGGCGATCACGCCGCTCGACGCCAGCGGGCCAGCGACGGCGCCGAGCCCGCCGCTGGTCATGTACGCGCCGATCGCTGCGGACCGTCTTTCCGGTATCCAGCCGTTCAGCAGGAATATGCCCGGGACCGTGGCGCAGGAGGCGAATCCGAGCCCCAGCAGGGCTGCCGCAACAAGATACGAATGGAGACCGTGCGTCAGCGCCAGCAACGCGAATCCGCAAGCCATGACGGCGCCACCGGCGCCATAGGCGGCCTTGATGCCAAAGCGCCGCAGGATCCAGGCCGGTACGGTGCTGGCCAGGCCCACCATGAGCGCAAACAGCGAAAACCCCGCGCCGGCCTGCGACCAGGTCCAGGAGAGTTCCTTGATCATGAACGGCAGGACCACGCCCAGCGAGCTGAATGTCGCAGCGTTGATCAGGAAGAAAATCGCGCTGATATTCGCGAACAGCGCCCACCGTGACGCCCGCGCATCAGCGGCCACGGCGCGACCCTTGCCGATTACTTCGCACGGTCCCTTTCAACTTCCCGCAAGTCCTCTTTCAGCACCTGGCCATTGCTGTTTTTCGGCAGGGCCGCGCCGGTCCGATCGTAGCTGGCTCGGCTGCAACGCGCGACGCGATCGGCGTCCCGCTCGATGTGCCATCGAAGCTCGCCCGACTGCGGCCGGCGATATGGACGCGGACGTCACGCAGAAGTTGCGCAAATTTCGTTCACCGCAGTTCCGGAAGGCTTGAGGACACGGCCCTTGGGCCTGTCCTGCATCCGTAAGTCGTTGTTTTATAAAGATGTCACGGAATCCTGAAAAAAGATCAAAAAGGGCTTGCATTAATCACAGTGTTATAGTTCACTACAACACCAGAGGAGCCCAACAGTAGATCGGAGACCGGCCAAACAGCCGGACCGATGGGAAGCGAAAGGAAGGAGAAAGTCATGTTCACGATGTACACAAGCAGCACCCGAATGGCGGTCAGCGCATTGGCGGCGGTCGCAGTCGTGTCGTTCAACGCCGTGGCGCTGGACCAGGCCCACATTGCCGCGGCCCGCAAGGGCATCGTCGAGGTCGGTGAGCTGACGCTCGTCGAGACGAGGCCGATGGCGGCGGTGACCCTGCCGGAAATCACCGTCGTTGCCAAGCGCGAAGCCCCGGCCTACGCCCAGTTCGCCGTGACGACCGAGTTGCCGGAAGTCGTCGTGGTTGCGAAGCGGGTTGCCTACTTGGTTGCCCGTACGGCCACCGGCAACCCGGGCGGTTCCGCAAGTGCCAACATCTCCGCTGCAAGTGCTCTGCTAAAGTAGTCTGGTAGCGGGCCAACTCACTTACGGCGCGACGCAATGGACACCAACTGGAACGAAAGCCTGCCGATCTACCGCCAGCTGCGCGACCGCGTGGTGGCGATGATCCTCGAAGGCGTGCTGAACGACGGTGACCCGCTGCCGTCCGTGCGCAGCGTAGCGGCCGAATACCGGCTGAATCCGCTGACGGTCCTGAAGGGCTACCAGCAGCTGGTCGATGAGCAGCTGGTCGAAAAGCGCCGCGGCCGCGGCATGTTCGTGACCGCCGGCGCGCGCCGTGCACTGATGAAGGATGAGCGCCAGCATTTCCTCGAGGAGGAGTGGCCGAAGGTCGCCGCCCGGATCCAGCGCCTGGGCTTCGAGCCGCGCGAACTGTTGACGGCACTCGCGAAGGCGCCACCGGCGGCGGCATCGACGCTGAAGGCCGCGCGTGACGAAGACGCGGATGAGGGAGACAAGCGTGACTGATCTGATCGTGGCGCGTGCGCTCACCAAGAACTATGGCACGACCCGGGCACTGGATGACGCGTCATTTCGCGTCGGCGCCGGGCGCATCGTCGGCCTGATCGGCCCGAACGGCGCCGGCAAGACCACTGCATTGAAGGCGGTGCTGGGCCTCACGCGCTTCGATGGCGAACTTTCGGTGCTGGGCCTCGACCCGTACCGGAAGCGTCATCAACTGATGCAGGACGTCTGCTTCATAGCCGATGTCGCCGTGCTGCCGCGCTGGATCCGCGTCCGCCAGCTGATCAACCTGGTCGCGGCGACGCACCCGAAGTTCCGCCGCGATATCTGCAACCAGTTCCTGGCACGCAGCGATGTCAGGCAGGACCGGCGCGTCAGGGAATTGTCGAAGGGCATGGTGACCCAGCTGCACCTGGCGCTGGTCATGGCGATCGATGCAAAGCTGCTGGTGCTCGACGAGCCGACGCTCGGCCTCGACATCCTGATGCGCAGGCAATTTTACGAGACGCTGTTGAACGAGTACTTTGATGAGCAGCGCACGATCCTGGTCACGACGCATCAGGTGGAGGAGGTCGAGCACATCCTGACCGATCTCCTGTTCATCGATCGTGGCCGCATCGTGCTCGATGCCGCGATGGACGAGGTGCAGGAGAACTACGCGCAGGTGGCGGTGCGGCCTGAGCAGGTGGCTGCCGCGAAGGCTTACAAGCCCCTGGCCGAGCGCCAGGGCCTCGGGCGCACGCACATGTTGTTCCGCGGCGTGGACCGCGCGGACCTGGAGCGGCTCGGCGATGTCGGCGTGCCGTCGGTCGCCGACCTGTTCGTAGCGGTGATTGAGGGAGCACGCGCATGAGCCGCTTCATCTGGCTGATCCGCCGCGAGATCTGGGAACACAAGGCGATCTGGGTGGCGCCGCTGGTCGTGCTCGGGTGCCTCCTGCTCCTGGTCGTGACCGGCAATGTTCATCTCGGGCCGATCGGCGCGATGGACACGTCCACGACATTCGGGAACCTGCCGGCCGAGAAGCAGGTCAAGCTGGTGATGATCGTGTACATCGGCCTCGCACTGGTCGTCTACATGGTCATGGGTGTCATCGCGTTCTTCTATGCGCTCGATTCGCTGTACGCGGAACGGCGCGATCGCAGCGTGCTGTTCTGGAAGTCGCTGCCCCTATCGGACGCCGAGACCGTATTGTCGAAGTTCACCGTGGCGGTAGTCGTGATCCCGCTGGTTGCGCTGATCGGCGCGCTGCTCGCCCAGCTGGTCGTGGCCGGCGGCGGCGCGGCCATGCTGGAAACGGCCGGCGTGCCGGGCGGCATCATGTGGCAGCCCGAGGCGCTGCTGGGCGCAGCCGCGGTGGCGGTGCTCTGGTGCATCACGGCAGTCCTCTGGTACGCGCCGGTTGTTGCCTACCTGATGCTGGCCTCGGCCTGGGCACCGAAGGGTCCATTCCTCTGGGCCGTGCTGCCGCCGGTCGCGGTCAAGGTGCTCGAACTCGTCGTGCTCGGCTCCAGGAATGTCGGTGATTTCATCACCGATCGCCTGTTCGGACTTTACCGGCTGCTGGGTTCGGATCAGCAGGCGGGCGCACATGGCCCTGACACGATGATCCGGCTCTCCGACATCAACGTGACGCGAGCGCTTGAGAACTTCTACGGGTCCGCCGACCTGTGGCTGGGAATCATTGCCGCAGGCCTGCTGCTGGCCGCTGCGATGTGGGTGCGCCGCTACCGCGACGAGACGAGCTGAAATCAGGATCGATCCCTGCGCCACTGGAGCGATTCGATGCACACGATGATCCGCACAGCGATGCTGCTCGCATCACTCGCTGCCAGCCTGCCGGCGGCAGCGGCAACTTCCACGCTGACCCGTGCCTGGCAATTCAACAGCGATGCCGCGGCGGGCCTCAAGGTCCGCAACCTGATCGGCGACATCCGCGTCGAACGCGGCAGCGATGCGTCGTTCCATGTCACGGCACACGCCACGGTCGAGACCGGCTCGCAGGCCGAAGCAGACCGGCTCGTCCAGGCCATCGAATTCCGGACGCGCGATGCCGGTGCCGGATCGCGCTTCGACGTCGCCTTCCCGAAGGAGCATTTCCCGAAGATCTACCATGCGGACGGCCCCGGGCAGTGGTGGGGCATGATGATGTACGTCGACTACCTGAGCGAGCGGATCCGGCTGACCGGCGATCGTGACGAAGCACCCATGGTCCGCGTCGACCTGGTGATCCTGGCGCCGGTGGGAGCGAAGCTCGAGGTCCGCGATATCTTCGGCGATGCCGTTGCGCAGGGTTTCTCCGGCGAGCTGCGCCTGGATGGGACGAGTGGCCTGCAGCGTTCCGCGGGCGGCGAGGGCCGCCTCGAGCTCGATACCGGCAGCGGTGCCGTGGAAGTCATGGGGCACCACGGTCGCGTAACCGCGGATACGGGCAGCGGCGCGGTCAGCATCCACGACTGCGATTGCGAACTCGACGCCGACACCGGATCGGGCGCCGTCGGGATTCGCGGCGGCTCCGGCGCGCTGCGCGCGGATACCGGATCAGGGAAAGTGACGATCGAGGGTTTCAGCGGCACGATTGCCGCGGATACCGGGTCTGGCACCGTGCGCGCCAGCGGCGTCTCGAATGTTGCGGATCTGGAGCTCGACACGGGTTCCGGTGATGTTGCGGTCGACGGCAACCTCTCGGCCCTGCGCAGGCTCCATGTCGACACCGGCTCCGGCGGCGTGCGCCTGCGCTCGACGGCGATGCCGTCGCTCGAGATTGCCATCGATACCGGCAGTGGCAGCGTGGACGTGGATGCGCCCGGCGCCATGGTCAAGGAACTGTCCAGCGGCGACTGGACCGTCCGCCTGGGCGATGGCGGCGGCAGCGGCGTCATCGACACCGGTTCCGGCAGCGTCGCCATTATCGTCGCGGCCGACTAGCCGGTCAGCAGCACCGCCTCGGCATGCTCGTTGGCCTCGGGCGTGCCGAACAGGATGACGACGTCGCCCTCACGCAGCGTCATGCCCTGTTCGGGGTCGCGGCCGACGATGCCGTCGCGACGCACCGCGGTGAACGACACTTCCGCACCCCGCTCGCGGATCTCGCTGATCGCACGGCCGACCGACCAGGCGCCCGGTGGCAGCACGACGGTGTGCAATTCCTCGCGCAGCGTGTGCGAGTCATCGATGAGGTCGCCACCCTCGCGGCGGAAGACCGTGCGCAGCATCCGGTACCGCTGCCGCCGGATGTCGCCGATGGCACGGATCACGCGTGACAGCGGCACATCGAGCGCAAGCAGTGCATGCGAGACCAGTGTCAGCGCAGCTTCGAGCGTTTCCGGCACGACTTCGGTGGCCCTGGCCGCGTAGAGCTCCTCGAGCCGCGTGTCGTCCGCGGTGCGGACCAGCAGCGGTACCTCGGGCCGTGCGCGGCGCACCGCGGCGACGATCCTGAGTGCCCGGTCGGGGTCGGAAAACGTGACGACCACGGCGCTCGCGTGCGGCAGGCCGAGCGACTGCAGCAAGGTTTCGTCGGCCGCATCACCGTAGACCGCCGGATCGCCGGCCTCGCGCGCGGTGCGCACACGATACGGGTCGAGATCCACGGCGAGATACTCGAAGCCCTGGCTCTCCAGGACCCGCGCGACGTTCTGGCCGACACGGCCATAGCCGCAGAGGATGACGTGATCGCGCGCGGCCAGCGCGCGATTCGCGGCGTCGATACGCGCGAGTTCCGACTGCGCCGGCCCGGATTCGCGCAGCACGAACCGGGCAATGCGCTTGTTGTGGCGGATCAGCAGCGGCGACAGCACCATGCTGAGCGTGATCGCGGCGAGCAGGGGCTGGGTCACGTCGGCGCCGATCAGGCGGTTCTGTAGCAGCAGCGTCAGCAACGCAAAGCCGAATTCGCCGCCCTCGGACAGCACGATGCCAGTGCGCAAGGCCTTGAACCACTGGCCGGCGAACCCGCGTGCGGCGAGAGTCGCGATCGCGACCTTGAGCAACAGCATGCCGGCCAGCAGCAGGGTCACGGCCGGCAATTGCCGGAACAACGCCGGCACGTCGAGCTGCATGCCGACCGTGACGAAGAACAGACCCAGCAGCGTGTCGCGGAACGGCCGGATGCCGGCTTCGACCTGGTAACGGTACTCGGTCTCCGCCAGCATCATGCCCGCGAGGAATGCGCCCAGCGCGAAGCTGAGCCCGACGCGATTCGTGGCCCAGGCCGCGCCCATTGCGACGAACAGCACGGCAAAGGTGAAAAGCTCGGACGCTCCGCTTGCTGCGATTTCGTGGAACAGCGGCCGCAACAGCCAGCGGCCGGCGGCCAGCACGATGAGGAGCGCGACAGCGGCCTTGCCGATGGCGAGCCCGATCTCCGGCGTCGAATAGCCGCCTTCGGCCGACGCGATGACGCCGGCGAGCGCGAGGAAAGGTACGACCGCGAGGTCCTGGAACAGCAGCGTGCCAATGGCGAGCCGCCCATGGGTGCGGTTCAGTTCCCCCTGCTCGGTCAATTGCTGCAGGACGATGGCCGTCGAGGACATCGCGACGGCGCCGCCGGCGACCACGGCAACCGCAACTGGCACTGCAAAGACCGAGGCGATGGCCGCTGCCACGGCGGCAGTGGCGCCGACCTGCAGGCTGCCGAGCAGGAATACCTCGCTGCGCATGGCGATCAGCCGCGGCAGCGAGAATTCGAGCCCCAGCGTGAACAGCAGGAACACGATGCCGAACTCCGCCAGCGTGCTGGTCGTCCGGGTGTTCTCCACCCAACCGAGCGCGAACGGGCCGACGGCCATGCCGACCGCGAGAAAGCCGATGATCGGCGGCAGCCGCAGGCGGCGCACGCCGACCACGACCACCAGCGTCGCGACGAGCAGCAGCAGGACGTCTTCGAGAACGCTTTTTTCCACGCGTTCGCCTCCGTCGCGATGATGAAGCAATGCCCGCGCGTCCGCCACGGCGGCCGCATCCGCGGCGGCCCCTGCTGTCAACCCGGGACGGGTTACTGCGTTTGCACTGGTGGAGAGACCGTTTCCCGCGGTCACTGGAGTACGCCATGCGCATTCGTGTCACGGCAGTCCTGTTTCTCGTCATTGCCGCGCTGGCAGGGGCGGGCTGCGCGCCGCCGGCGAGCGGTCGCTACTACTCGCGGCAGGAAACGCGCGTGGCCTGGCAAGTGGACTACGGCAAGGTGGTGGCGGTGGCAGGAGTCGTCATCGAGGGGCAGCGCACGGCGCTCGGCCGCGTCGGCGGCGGCCTGATCGGCCACGAGGCCGGCCGCACGGTGGGCGATGGCTCGGGCCGCGACGTGGCAGCTGCAGTCGGCGCCGTCACGGGCGCCGTTGCCGGCCAGGCGATCGAGGAGCGCACGACGCGCGAGGATGGCTGGCAGATCACCGTGGAACTCGATGGCGGCCGGACGATTGCCGTCGTGCAGGCCCGGGACCAGGATTTTGCGCCGGGGGAGCGCGTCAGGGTTTACACGCGCCGCGGCGGCGCGGCACGCGTCGCCAGGATCTGAGCAGGCGGGCGGCTCAGGGCACGAGCACGAGCGCGCCCTGTACCTCGCCGCGCCGCAGGCGGGCCAGGGCCTCGTTGGCGGATGCAAGCGGCAAGGTCTCGACGGCCGTGTGCAGCGGCACCTGTCCGGCAAGGTTCATGAAATCCGCGCCGTCACGCCGGCTCAGGTTCGCGACCGAGCACAGGCTGCGCTCGCCCCAAAGCAGCGCGTACGGGAATGCCGGGATCTCGCTCATGTGAATTCCTGCGCACACGACGCGGCCGCCCTTGCGGACGGCGGCAAGTGCCGCTGGCACCAGCGCACCGACCGGCGCGAACAGGATGGCGGCATCGAGCGCCACCGGTGCGGCGTGGTCGCTGGGACCGGCCCAGGCGCAGCCGAGGCCGAGTGCGAAATTCGCGGCTTGCTCATCGCCGGGCCGCACGAAGGCATAGACCTCGCGCCCGTCGTGGCGTGCGAGCTGTGCCACGATGTGGGCAGCGGCGCCGAAGCCGTAGAGCCCGAGCCGCCGGGCCGGGCCTGCCGCCGAGAGCGCGCGATACCCGATCAGTCCCGCGCACAGCAGCGGCGCGGCCTCGGCGTCGTTGAAACGCGCCGGGATCGGCAGGCAATAACGATGATCCGCGACCACGTACTCGGCGTAGCCGCCATCGGTGTGACAACCGGTGAAGCGGGCCGAGTCGCACAGGTTCTCGCACCCGGCGCGGCAGTAATCGCATTGCCCGCAGGTCCATCCCAGCCACGGCACGCCGAGCCTGGCGCCGGGCGCCAGCCCGACACCCGCGCCGGTCGCGACGACATCACCGACGATCTCATGACCTGGAATCCGCGGCGCCAGCAGACCCGGCAACTCCCCGTCCACCAGGTGCAGGTCGGTGCGGCAGACGGCGCAGGCCCGGACCCGCAACAGCACCTCGCCCGGTCCGGGTTGCGGCACCGGCAGGTCCGCGGCTTCGAGCGGCGCGCCGGCGCGCACTAGCAGCATGGCGCGCATGGATCGGTCGTTCAGCCGAACATGCCCCCGTAGCCCGCTTCGCCGCGGCTCTGCGCGAGCAGGAGCTGCAGGAAGTCGGTGGCCGTCATCGGCTCGCCGAACAGCCGGCCCTGTCCGCAGTGGCAATTCAGGCTGCGCAGGAATTCGAGTTGCTCCCTGGTCTCGATGCCTTCGGCGACGACCTCGAGATCCAGGTTCCTTCCCATCTCGATGATGGTGCGGACGAGCGTCGCGTCCTCGCGCGAAACCGCCGCATGCCGCACGAATGACTGGTCGATCTTCAGCGTGCCGACCGGGAACTGCTGCAGCGCCGACAGCGACGAATAGCCGGTGCCGAAGTCGTCGATCGACAGGTGCAGCCCCATCGCGTAGAGCTCATCGAGCAGGCGCACCATGCGGCGCGCGTCGGTCATCAGGGTCGTCTCGGTGATCTCGAGCTCGAAATTCGACGGCGAGACGCCGGTGTCGTCGAATACGGAGCGGTAACGGGTCAGGAATTCCGCCTGGCGCAGCTGTTTCAATGACAGGTTGATCGAGATGCGGCCGGGCTTGGGCACCTCGTCCTGCCAGCTCCGGTAGTCGCTGCAGACGCGCTTCAGTACCCACTCGCCGATCTCCTGGATCAGGTTGGATTCCTCTGCGAGCGGGATGAATTGCGCGGGCGATATGTCGCCGTGGCCAGGCAGGCGCCAGCGCAGCAGGGCTTCGCCGCCAACCACGCGGCCGTCGCGCAGGTCCACCTTCGGCTGGTACAGCATGACGAGCTCGTTGCGCTCGACTGCGCGGCGCAGCTTGCTCTTCAGCATCAGCCGTTCGACCGCAACCGCGCTCATCTCTGGCGTGAAGAAGCTGTGGCTGTTGCCGCCATTCTGCTTCGAGTGATACATCGCCGCATCGGCGTTGCGTATCAGGTCCACGACGTTGTCCGCGTCCTGCGGGCACAGCGCGATGCCGACGCTGCTGGTGACGTAGAGCTCGTGCTGGTCCAGCTGGAACGGGCGGCCGAGCTCATCCAGCAGTTCGCGGGCGTGCGCAGCGATCGCCGGCCGGTTGTCCTCGGCGGGCGGCAGGTTCTCGACGAACAGGGCGAACTCGTCGCCGGCCAGCCGGCCGAGCATCGTGTCGGGCGGCAGCTTGGCGATCATCCGTTCGCTCAGGATCTCGAGCGCCCGGTCGCCGGCTGCGTGCCCGAAAGTGTCATTGACTTCCTTGAAGTGGTCGAGGTCCACGTACATCAGGGCGAGCGAGCGGCCGGCGCGGCGGGCGCGGGCGATGGCCTGCTGCAGCGAATGCTGGAACTGCAGGCGGTTGGGAATCTTGGTCAGCGTGTCATAGCGCGCGAGATAGCGGATGCGCCGCTCCGCGCGCTTGCGCTCGGTGATATTGCGCGCGACGAAGATGCAGCCCTGGAAACGCGGGTCGTCCGCGGCGATGACCGAGCCGGACAGCGACACCGGAATGATCTGTCCACTCTGGGTCCGGACCGTGAGTTCGAGCGTCTCGTTGGCGGCCTGCTCGATGTTGAAGTTGGTGCGGTCCTGGTCGGATATCACGTAAGCAAGCTCGCGCCCGAGCAGCTGCATCTGTGACCAGCCCAGCAATTGCGCTGCCGCAAGGTTGACGCGCTTGATCAAGCCCTCCGGGGAGGTGACGAACACGGCGTCATTCATGCTGTCGAGCATGATGTCCAGCGCGCGCCCCGTGGCTGCCTGGTCGCTCAGCGCGATGCGCAGCCGGTCCAGGGCCCGGGCGAGTCCCGCTCCGTATTGACCCGCGGGCGCTTCGATGCGCGTCGTCCAGGCGCCGCTGGCGAGGCGCTCGACCACGCCGCGCAGCTCATCGAGCGGCGCCTCGACGCGCCGGACCAGGCGCCAGGCGAACGCGAGGACGACGAACAGCAGGACCAACCCGCTGCCGGCCAGCACGACGAGTCGCTGCCCGAATTGATCGCTTCGATGCCTGGCAAGATCGGTCGCAATGTCGCCGGTCTGTGCGGGATCGCCGGCTGCGACCGCAGCCTGACGGATCAGCGCCGCGTCGGCGCCAGTGTCGAGCCGGTAGTCGATCGCGAAAAGAATCGCCAGCACGAGCAGGCACACCGCGCAGGCGGCGGTCGCCATCGTGAGCGTCCTGGTTCTGAAGCTGAGCCCCATGCCTTCGTGACGCTTCCCGTGTCGTTCCCGTTATCGTTGCGCCTGCCCCGGCTGCGCCGGCCGGCCCGGGCATCATACGCCCCCATGCTGCATTGCGCCGTTGGCCGCCCGGTGCGGTAGCATCGCCCGCTTGGACGCGCTGCAACTGACCGGCCGTGACCGCGGCCACATCGTTTCCCTGGCCACTCCGCGTTGCCTGGTGCATGCCGCGGTCGTCGAGCCGTTCCTGGCGATGCGCGACGCTGCCGCGCGCGCAGGCTTCGACCTGGTGCCGGTCTCTGCGTTCCGCGACTTCGAGCGTCAGCGGCAGATCTGGAACGCTAAGTACCGCGGCGAGCGGACGGTGCTCGACCGCAGAGGCCGGCGCGTTGACGTCGGCGCGATGGTTCCCGGGAAGCGGGTCGAAACGATACTGCTGTGGTCGGCGCTGCCCGGTGCAAGCCGCCATCACTGGGGCAGCGACATCGACATCGTCGATGGCCGGCTCGTTGCCCGCGGCTACAAGCCGCGACTCGAGGCGCCGGAATACCGGCGCGGCGGACCCTTTGCAGCGCTGTCCTGCTGGCTCGACCTGAACCTGCGACGTTACGGTTTTTACCGGCCCTACACGCGCGCGGGCGCCGGCGTGCAGCCGGAACCGTGGCACCTGAGCTATGCGCCGGTTTCGCATCGTGCGCTGCCGCTGATGACCGTCGACCTGCTGATGTCCGCAATCCGGGGTACCGGCGTGCAGGGTGAGACAGAAATCCTTGCGCGCCTGCCGTGGATTCGCGATCGCTACGTCATGGGTGTCGATACGCCGCCCCGGATGCGCTCGCGCTGGGCGCGATTCAATGCGCGCCGGCCGGCAATGGTGCGCCCCAGATCTGCGTGAGGTGCTCGAGGAGCAGCGCGCGCACGCCCCGCATCGGGTCCTTCAGCACGGTGAATACGGGCGGATTGCGGCGCAACAGCGGCCAGCCGTTGCTGCGTGCGAGTCTCTTCAGGTACTCGACATTCTGCCGGATTGCGTCCATGTAGGGGTTGCTGCCGCCGAACAGCGGTTCGATGTGACGGTAGGCGTGGCCGAATGCCTTGCCAAGCCGGTTGTCGATCGTCGTCGCGACGAATTGCGGCGTCTGGCGCAGCAGGTCGAGGCCGGAGCCATACAGCACCTTGACGCCGCCCGCAGCGGCGTGGACCGCGATGTCGCCCAGCACGAATTCCGCGTAGAGGCGATCGCGGCATTTTTCCAGGTAGCAGCGATCCGCCATCTGCGCGAGCATGTCCGCCGTGCCGAGCAGGTGGCCGACCAGCCGGTCGCGCGCATCGGCGACCCGGATCAGCTCCAGCGGGATCTCGTAGCCGGTGAAATGGACGATGCGCGTGGATACCGGCACCCATTCGCCGAGGCCGATGCCGGGCAGGTAGCGCCCGAGAAAGCGCGCGCTGCGGGTGACGTGACGGCGGGTGAACACGGCGCCATTGGGGATGTCCTGCTCCGTGACCTCGCGGATGTAGCCGGAGTCGTGGAACAGCGCGGTCACGAGCGCCATCAGCCCGCGTTCCCAGCCGATGCGCGACCCGTCCCGATGACTCTTCTCGTAGCCGGCCATCAGCCGTGCCATCGCGAGCAACACGTCCTGCGAGTGCTGCAGGTCGTGATAGACGGTGTCGACGCCGATGTAGCCGGGCGTCTGGCCGGTGAACAGACGCTCAAAATCCCCGAGCGCCGTCTGCAGCAAATCGAGCGGCGCGCCGGGCCAGGTGCCCGAGAATAGCTCGAGCACGGCCTCCCGCACGGCGGGCGGCGAGCTGACCTGCACCGTGTCGGTGACGTCGAAATCGCTGCGGCGGTAGGGGCGGGCCACGGTGATACGGGCCTCCGTTACAGGGCTTTGCGAGGCAGTCTACGCCGCTGCCGCGGGCGCCCGCCTGCCAGCCTGGCATGGACTTGCACACGGTCACACACGGCGGCTCAGCCTATGTCAAACGAGGCGATGACCGGCGCGTGGTCCGAAGGGCGCTCCCAGGCCCGCGGCCCGCGGTCGATGGAACAGCCGGTGCACTGCGCGGCGAGCGATGCGGAAGCGAGGATGAGGTCGATGCGCAGCCCGTGATTGCGCCGGAACGCGCCCATGCGGTAATCCCACCATGAATAGGTACCGGGCGGCTGCTCGAAACGGCGGAACAGGTCCACCAGGCCCAGTCCGTTGAGCGCGGACAACGCCGCCCGTTCGGGCGCGCTGACATGCACCGAGCCCTCCCATTTCGCCGGATCGTGCACGTCGCGGTCCTCCGGCGCGATGTTGAAATCGCCGATGACGGCGAGCCGCCGGTGACGCGCCAGTTCGGCGCCGAGATAGCCATGCAGCCGCGCGAGCCAGGCGAGCTTGTAGGCATATTTCTCCGAACCGACTTCCTGGCCATTCGGAACGTAGACATTGATGATGCGGATGCCGCCGATTGTCGCAGCGATGACGCGACGCTGTGGGTCCTCGGCGCCGGGCATTCCGGTTCCAACCTCGACCGGGGAGCTGCGCGCGAGGATCGCGACGCCGTTGTAGGTCTTCTGGCCGTAGTGAACCGCCTGCAAGCCGAGCGCCTCGATCTCGCTGCGTGGAAACTCCGCATCCGGCAGTTTCAGTTCCTGCAGGCCGATCACGTCGACGGGATTCGACGCCAGCCATTGCGCAAGGTGCGGCAACCGCACCCGCAGCGAATTCACGTTCCACGTGGCGATGCGGATCATTCGAACAGCGCCGCCGGGCGAAGTCCCATGGAGTGCGCGACCAGCCGGTGCGGGAATGCCCCGCCGCGGACATTCTGCAGGTTGGCGGCAAAGTTGTACTGCTCGCGCCGCTCGCCGATCGCAAGCTCGAGCTGCACGATTCGCTGACGCGCGCCGGCAAAAGCCGCGTCCGCGACGAGCTGCGGATAGTTTTCGGAGATCGCCAGCAGCCGCGCGATCGATTCCCGCAGGGTCTTCTCGGCTGCGGCGAGCGCCGGGATGTCGGCGCTGGCAGCGGCCCTCGATGATGCAGCGTCCGACCTCGCCAGGCGCTCGAATGCTTCCTGCTCGTACTGCATATGGAGCGCGCAGGATTCGAGGAGTCCCGGCAGGAGATCGTGACGCTCCAGTAGCAGCAGGTCGAGGCTCTGCCAGGATCGCCTGACGTCGTCGCGCAGCCGGACCAGGCCCGAGTGGATGAGGATCGCAAGGATCGCGCAGAGCGCTACGATCGCGAGCACGATGATCCAGGCCATGGCCCGATGAAGTATATCATCGGAAAGGCGGGCGACCTGGCGGAGCGGTGATGGCGGAACACTGGGATCTGATCGTCATCGGCGGCGGCAGCGGCGGGATCGCCTGCGCGCAGCGCGCGGCCGCGCACGGCGCGCGCGTGCTGCTGGCCGAGCCCGGGCCACTCGGTGGCACCTGCGTCAACGCCGGCTGCATACCCAAGAAGATCATGTTCCATGCCGCGGAGCTTGCGCACGGCATGCACGATGCCACCGGCTTCGGATTCGACGTCGAGCTGCGTGGCCACGACTGGGGCGCACTGAAGCAAGGGCGCGATGCCTATGTGCGGCGGCTGAACGGCATCTATGCCGACAACCTTGCGCGTCATCACGTGACGCACCTGAAAGAACGCGCGGTGCTCGCGGGCGGCCTGCGGGTCGGGATTGGCGCGGTGCAGCGCGAGGCCACTCACATCGTCATCGCGACCGGCGGGCGGCCGATCGTGCCCGCGCTCCCCGGCGCTGCCGTCGGCATCACGTCGGACGGTTTCTTTGCGCTCGAGCGCCTGCCGGCCTCGGTCGGGGTGATCGGCAGCGGCTATGTCGCGGCGGAGCTCGCCGGCGTGCTGGCGGCGCTCGGTGCGCGCGTGACGGTGCTGATCCGCCGTGACCGGATGCTGCGGGACTTCGACGAGATGCTGGCCGCGGCGCTGATGAAATCGATGCGCGAGGACGGCATTGCGATCGTGGACCACGCCGTGCCGAAGGCGGTGGCGCAGTCAGCGGACGGCATCGCCGTGGAGCTGGAGGACGGCCGTGCCGCCGGGCCATTCGAGTCATTGATCTGGGCGGTCGGCAGGAGACCGAACAGCGATAACCTGGGCCTCGCCGCCGCCGGAGTCGCGACCGGCGCGGACGGCGAAGTCGCGACCGACCTGTTCCAGGATACGAACGCCGCCAGCATCCATGCGGTCGGCGACGTGACCGGCCGCGAGCTATTGACGCCGGTCGCGATTGCGGCCGGGCGGCGCCTGGCCGACCGGCTGTTCGGCGGCATGGGCGACCGGCACCTCGATTACCGGATGATCCCGACGGTGATCTTCACGCACCCGCCGATCGGCACGGTTGGCCTGAGCGAGGCGGAGGCGCGCGTGGAGCATGGCGAAGCCGTCACGGTGTTTCGCTCGAGCTTCATGCCGCTGTACCACGGCCTGACGGAGCGCAGGCGCCGCGCCGAAATGAAGCTGGTCACCGTGGGCGGCGAGCGGCGCATCGTCGGACTGCACGTGATCGGCGCCGGCGCGGACGAGATGCTGCAGGGTTTCGCGGTTGCGCTGCGCATGGGCGCGACCAAGCGCGATTTCGACGACACCGTCGCGATCCATCCGACCAGCGCGGAAGAATTCGTGACGATGCGCGGATGACGAACTAGAGCCTGACCAGCGCGTCCAGCACGGGCTTGGTCTCCGGCCGGACGCCACGCCACAACAGGTAAGATTCCGCAGCCTGCTCGACCAGCATGCCCCAGCCCTTGCACGGGCGCGTCGAGCCGCGGTTCTCGGCCCAGCGCATGAACGCGGTGTCGCCACGGCCGTAGGCCATGTCGTAGCAGACGGTATCCGGACCGACGGCGCGCGGCGGCAACGCGGGCACGTCGCCGGCAAGGCTCGCGGCCGTCGCGTTGACGATGATGTCCCAGGGGCGATTGTCGACATCGTCGAAGCCGCAAGCCGAGACCTCGCCGAGGTCCGAAAATTCGCTGCACAGGCGCTGGGCACGGTCCGGCGTGCGGTTGGCAATGCAGACTTCGCGCGGTTCCTGTTCCAGCAATGGTGCCAGGACTCCGCGCACGGCACCGCCGGCGCCGAGGATCAGCAATCGCGACCCGGTCACGGCTACGCCGAGGTTGCGCACGAGGTCGGTCACTAGGCCCACGCCGTCGGTGTTCTCGCCGACGAGCTCGGTTGCGCTGCGCCGGATGATCGTGTTGACAGCGCGCGCGCGTTCGGCGCGTGCCGAGAGCTCGTTGACAACTTCAGCGGCCGCCGGCTTGTGCGGCAACGTGACATTTGCGCCACTACCGCCCTCGACGAAGAAGTCGATCACCGCGCGGCGGAAGTCCGCGGGCCCGACGTCGCACAGCTTGTAGTCGATCACATGGTCGAACTGGCGCGCGAACAGGCCGTGGATGAATGGGGACCAGCTGTGGCTCACCGGATGTCCGAACAGCACGTACCGGCTGGGCCCGGGCTGCATGGACACGTCGTCAGTCTCCGTGCAGCCAGCCGGCGGCGCGACCGGCGAAATAGCTCAGGATGCCGTCGGCGCCGGCGCGCTTGATGCAGGCCAGGCTCTCCAGCACGACCGTGCGTTCGTCGAGCCAGCCATTGGCCGCTGCCGCCGCCAGCATCGCGTACTCGCCGCTGACCTGGTAGACGAATGTCGGCACGCCGAATTCATCCTTCACGCGCCGGACGATGTCGAGGTAGGGCAGGCCTGGCTTGATCATGACGATGTCCGCGCCCTCGTCGAGGTCGAGCGCGACTTCGCGCAGCGCTTCATCGCTGTTCGCCGGGTCCATCTGGTAGCTTGACTTGTCGGCCTTGCCGAGCGCCGTCGCGGAGCCCACGGCATCGCGGAACGGCCCGTAGAAACCCGACGCATATTTCGCCGAATAGGCGAGGATCCGCGTATCGTGATATCCATCCTGTTCCAGTGCGCTGCGGATCGCGCCGATGCGGCCGTCCATCATGTCCGAGGGAGCGACCATGTCGGCCCCGGCCTGCGCATGCGAACGCGCCTGCCGCACGAGGGCCTCGACCGTCGCGTCGTTCAGCACGAACCCGGTGTCGTCGACGATCCCGTCCTGGCCGTGGGTCGTGTACGGGTCGAGCGCGACGTCGGTGATGACGCCGAGGTCCGGCAGCGCCCGCTTCAGCGCGCGCACGGTGCGCTGGACGAGACCGCCGGCATTCCACGCCTCGCGTCCGTCCGCGGACTTGCACGCGGGGTCGGGGACCGGAAACAGGGCGACGGCCGGGATGCCGAGTGCCGCGAGGCGTGCCGCCTCGTCGACCAGCAGGTCAACGCTCAGCCGCTCGATGCCCGGCATCGAACCGACCGGCTCGCGCCGCCCGGTTCCCTCGATGACGAACAGCGGCTGGATCAGGTCGTCGGCCGTGAGCCGTGTTTCCCGCGCCAGCCGGCGCGAGAACGCGTCGCGGCGCATGCGCCGCAGCCGCGTACGCGGATAACCGCCTTTGGCGCCTTGGCCCATGAGGTTCCTGCCCCGCCTTCGGCTGCGGTAGAGTCGCCTGTCTGCAGCCGGAAATAAATGCCTGCTATGGCCGGTCTTTATACATGAACCGCGACCAACGCGGTACGGACAGGCAGCGGCGCTTCGGGGCGCTGTGCGAGGCGCTGCGTCCGGACCTGCTGCGCTTCGCGTTCTGGCTCGGGCGTGACCGGCAGCTCGCCGAGGACGTGGTTCAGGAGGCGATGTTGCGGGCCTGGAAGTCCTTTGATGCGCTGGCGGACGACGGCAAGGCGAAGTCCTGGTTGCTGACGATCGTGCGCCGCGAGCTTGCCCGCACCTTCGAGCGCAAGCGCCTCGAAGTCGCCGACATCGACGCACTGGTCGCGGCCGAGGCGGACGTGCTGGCAGCGGATGATGACGCCAGCCTTGCGGAAATGCGCGAGGCACTGTTCCGCCTCGATGCCGATCATCGCGAACCGCTGGTGTTGCAGGTGCTGATGGGTTATTCGACCAGGGAAATCGCCGAGCAACTGGGTCTGCAGCAGGGCGCCGTGCTGACGCGCCTGTTCCGGGCGCGTGCGCGGCTGCGCCATGAGCTCGGCATCGCCGGGGAGCAATCGTCGTCATGAATTGCCTCGAATTTCGCCGGCTGGTTGGTGCGGAGCCTTCCATCTCCGATGCCAGCCTGGCGGCGCACCGGCAGGAATGTCCGGCCTGTTCGCGCTATCAGGACGAATTGCAGGCCATGGACGGGATGATTGTCCGCGCGCTTGCGGTGGATGCTGCGCGCATCCGCAGGCCTGATCCGGCCGCTCTGCCCGCCAAGGCCACTCGAAGCCGCCCGCGATGGCTGGCGCTGGCGGCGAGCATCGTGATCAGCGTGTCGGTCGGGCTCGTGTTGGTGTTCGGTTCGTCGCAACCTTCGCTTGCCCGCGAAGTCATCGGACACGTGGCGCACGAGCCGCAGGCGATGACCTCGACGGTGCCGATTTCGCCCGGGGATCTCGCGGGCGTGCTGGATCCGAGCGGAACCCGGCTGCGACCGGGACTCGGCGACGTGACATTCGCGGCGCGTTGCGTGTTCGAAGGCCGGGTCGTGCCGCACCTCGTGGTCCGGATGCCGCAGGGTCCGGTCACGGTGCTGCTGCTCCGGCACCGCAATATCAGCGCGCCCGTGCGGCTCGCGGAGCAGGGGTACACGGGCGTGGTCCTGCCGGCGCCGCACGGCAGCATTGCAGTCGTCGGCCAGGACCAGCAGAACCTGGATGAAATCGCGCGGCAGGTATTCGCAGCGGTGGACTGGGGCGCCTGATACCAGCGCCCGCCGCACGACGCGCCGGGAAACCGGCGGCCATCCGCCTCACTCCCTGACCAGCCAGTCCACGCGCCAGCGGCCGGCGCCATCCGGCGCAAGGATCCGGTGCAATGCGGGCAACGCCGCGCGCAGGTCCGTATCGAGTTGCCAGGGCGGGTTCACGAGCAGCATCCCGGAGCCGTTGAGACCGGCGCGCGAATCATCGGGATGCACGCATAGCTCGGCGGCGAGCAGGCGCCGCAGGCCCGCGCCCGACAGCCGGCGATGGAAACGCGCGATCACCGCCGCGAGCTTGATCGGATACCACGCCGCGAGCACGCCCTCGGGCCAGCGGCCGGCGGTTCCCGCCAGCGCATCGGCGACGCGCTCGAGGTCGGTCTCCTGCTGCTCGTAAGGCGGGTCGATCAGCGCGAGCCCGCGTTTTTCGGGGGGCGGCAGCAGTGCGCGCAGCGCCTCGAACCCGTCCCGGCAGTGCACGCCGAAGCGCCGGTCACCGTGGAACTCGCGGCCGAGCTGCGCGGCCTCGCCAGGCTCGACATCGCACAAGGCGGCGCGGTCACCGGGACGAAGCAAGGCCGCGGCGATGTACGGCGAACCTGGATACCAGCGCAGCGACACCTCATTCTCCGGCGCGAATGCACGGATCAGGGCGAGATATTGCCGGACGGGCGGGGGCAATCGCGCAGGATCCGCCGCGGCGAGCCGCAATATCCCATGTGCCGCCTCGCCCGCAGTATCGCGTGACCCGAGGTCATAGCGGGCGCGACCCGCATGCGTATCGAGGTAGAAAAACGTGCGTTCCTTCCGCACGAGGCGCGCGAGCGTCGCCACCAGCACGACGTGCTTGACGACGTCAGCGAAATTTCCGGCGTGACAGGCGTGGCGATATTTCACGAGGCCCCGGAATCCGCAAGCCAGTCGCGCGGCTTCAGGAATTCCCGGTACAGGCGTTCCTCGGGCGAGCCGGGCGCCGGCTGCCAGCCGTACTCCCAGCGCGCGAGCGGCGGCAGCGACATCAGGATGGATTCGGTGCGCCCGCCGGATTGCAGCCCGAACAGGGTGCCGCGGTCCTGGATCAGGTTGAATTCCACGTAACGCCCGCGTCGGTAGAGCTGGAACTGCCTCTCGCGCTCGCCGTACTCGAGCCTGCGGCGTCGCTCGACGACCGGCAGGTAGGCTTCGAGAAACGCATCGCCGACACGGCGC
>JAHFSF010000121.1 GCA_023265875.1 Gammaproteobacteria bacterium
AGCCCGCTTCCCTGCCGCATGCGGCAACCGGCGGCGTGCCTGATGCCAACGTGCTGGTCGAGGATTACTGGGACGTCTACAAGGTCCTGTTGCGCTAGGAAGCCGCGGACCCGGCCGGCGCCCCGCGGCGCGAGAACAGTCCGATCCGGCGGCGCCAGCCGTTGAGATCGTCGAGCCACACGTAGAACAGCGGCACGAAGAACAGCGACGTGACGCTGCCGAAGCACAACCCAGACATTAGTGCCCGCGCCATCGGGTAGTAGGCCGGGCCGTCGCCGCCGATCTGCGTATTGCTGGTCGCGAGGGGCAGCATCGCGAGCAGCGTGACCAGCGACGTCATCAGGATGGGCCGCAGCCGGTGACGCGCCGCCTCGAGGATCGCGTCATGACGGTTCATGCCCTCATTGCGCAGATCGATCACGTGCGCGACCAGCACGATGCCGATATTCACGATGACGCCGATCAGGATCATGATGCCGAGCATCGCCATGAAGGTCATCGGCGTCGCGCTGATCGTCAGCCCCCAGAACACGCCCACAACTGCAAAGACGATCGACGTGATGATGGACACCGGGTACAGCAGTGACTCGAACAGCGAGGCCATGACCAGGTAGATCAGCACGACCGCGAGCAGGATGTTGATCGTCATGTCCTGCGCGGTATTGTCGTTGTCCTCGACGCTGCGGCCGTATTTCCAGGAGACGCCTGGCGGCAGCGGGAACTGTTCCATGGTCGCCTCGACACCCTTCTTGACTTCGTCGAGCGTCGAATCGCGCGAGACGATGCCTTCGATGGCGACCGCGGTCAGCCGGTCGACCCGTTCGATCGTGCGCGCACTCTGGTCGATCCGGAAGCTCGCGACCGCGCCCAGCGTGCTGCGCGAACCGTCCGGCAGGTACAGCGGCGTGGCCGCGAGGTCCTCGATGGTCTGGCGGTCATCCGCACGGAAGGCCATGCGCATCTGGATCTCGCGGTCGTCAGCGCGGAAATCCTTGAGCCGGTCGCCGCGCATCGCGATGGCTATCGTCTGCGCGATACTCTGCGGCGTGAGCCCGAGTCGCGCGGCGCGATCGCGGTCAACGATGACCTGTACCTCGTGCTCGCCGGCCTTGGCAGTCGTGCGCACCGAGTCAAAGCCGGGCACGTCGCGCAGCCGCCGGACGACGTCGCGCGACAGGCCGACCAGTTGTTCGGTGGACTCGCCCGTCAGATGCATGCTGAACCCGCCGGTGCCGCCCTGGTCCTCGTCGAATCGGAAGCTCGGCTTGCCGATGATGATTTCCGGCAGCCCTTTCTCGATTTCCTTCATCAGCTCGCGCGGCTGCATGGGCAGCTCCTTGCGCGGCTTCAGCTTGACGACGCTCGAAGCTTCGTCTGGCTTGAAGTAGCTGTAGACGAGCTCGATACCGAAGCGTTCCCTGTTTTCCTCGAGGTAGGCCTCGACGCGAGTGACCGCTTCCTCAACCCGTGCCATCGGGTAGGTCCCCTCGATGTGATACGGCAGGAACAAGCGTTCGGATGCGTCCTGCGGGAACATGTCAAACTTCAGAAGAGGAGTAAACGGAAGCGCGATTCCCGAAGCAACGATGCACAAGACCATGATGGCGCCCCGCCACTTGTGCCGGAACAGCCAGTCCAGCCGCCGCAGGTACCAGTCCTGGAACCTTGCGAAGCGCGAGCCGGCCTTGATCGGCGGTGGCGACGGGAAACGCGCGGTCAGCGTCGGGATGATGGTCTGCGCGACCAACAGCGATGCGACCATCGCGACGATGATCGGCACGGCGACATGGACCATGAAGACCGACATCTCGCTTTGCTCGCCGAACACGATCGGCAGGAACACGATGATCGTCGACAGCGTGCCGGCGAGCACCGCGAGCCCCACCTCGTCGACACCGGTGAACGTGGCAGCGATCGCATCCGACCCGACGACCTGGCGGTGGCGGAAGATGCTCTCGGTCACGACCACCGCGTTGTCCACCAGCAGCCCGATCGCGAGCATCATGCCCATCATCGTCAGGATGTTCAGCGAGAAGCCAAGAAAGTACATCGCGGCTAGCGTGATCAGCAGCGAGAAGGGAACTGCCAGGCTGACGATCAGCGTGGTCCGCCAGTCGCGCAGGAACAGGAACAGCACGATCAGTGCGAGCGCGGCGCCGATCAGACCCGAGTTGCGCAACTCCGACAGCGAGCTCTGGATATTCTCCGCCTGGTTCGCGAGCACGATGACGTCGACGCCCTGCAACTGCGGCAGTTTCTGCGCCTCTTCGACGACCGCCATGGCGCGCTTCGCGACATCGACGATGTTGGCGCCGGTGGTCTTGAACACGTCGAGACCGACGCCCGGTCGGCCATTCAGGTGGCGTCCCACGGACAATGCCGGGGTCACCATGCGCACGTCGGCAATGTCGCGCAGCCGCACATTGCCGGTGACGATGAAGTCGCGTACGTCGTCGAGCGAGCGGAACTCGCCGATCGGGCGCACCAGGAAGCGCTGCTGGCCGCCGGTCACTTCGCCCGCGCTGACCGAGAAATTGGCGCCTTCCAGGGCATCGCGCAGGCGCGCCACGTCGACGCCGTAGGCCGCGAGGCGCACCGGGTCGATCAGGATGCGCAGTTCCAGCGGCTCGACACCCTCGAGCGACACGCGTGCAACGCCGTCGAGCCTCTCGAGCGGTTTCTTGAGATACCGGTCCAGCATTTCGTATTGCCGGGACAGGTCCTCCTGACTCGAGATGCGCACCACGACGACGCGATCGTCGCCCGCGGCGAACATCTGGGTCAGGATCCGGTTGGCACTCGGCGGGAATTCGTGGCGTATCGACTCGAGCTTGGTGCGGACGGCGAAACCGATCGCGGCGGGGTCGCGCCCCCATTCGAACAGCACGACGAGTTGCGAGCCGTTCTCCGAAGAGGTCGAGCGCATTTCCTTGATGCCGGAAAGCGTCGCGATCGCCTCCTCCGCAGGGCGCGTGATCAGCTGCTCGACTTCCTCCGGCGTGGATCCCTCATAAGGGATGTTGACCTCCAGGCCCGGCAACCGGATGTCCGGAAACAGTTCGAGCGGCAGCATCCAGGTGGAGATCAGACCGATCAGCGACACGGCGACGAAGGTCATCAGCGTGGTGACCGGGCGGCGCAGCGCAAAGCGGGTATGCAGCATGACTCAGCTCCCGCCGGACTCCGTCGCAACACGCGGGATCGCGCCTGCAGCAGTCGCCCGGAAACGCTTGCGATCGAGCAGGGAATACACCACCGGGATCACGAGCAATGTGAAGAAGCTTGCGACCGCGACGCCGCCGATCACGGCGATCGCCATGGGTTTGCGGATCTCGGCGCCTTCACCGATCCCGATCGCCATCGGCAGCAGGCCGAGAATCGTCGTCAGCTTGGTGATGATGATCGGGCGCAGACGCAGGCGGGCAGCTTCCATGATCGCCTCGTGCTTGGGCAGGCCGCGTTCACGCGCCTGGTTGACGGCATCGATCAGCACGATGGACTGGTTGACGACGATGCCGGCCAGCATGATCAGGCCGATATAGGCGACCACATTGACGGTGGTCCCGGTCAGGAACATCGCCCAGACCGAACCGACCAGCGCCAGCGGGATCGTCAGCAGGATCACGAACGGATGCAGCAGCGACTCGAACTGCGAAGCCATGACCAGATAGACCAGGAATATGGCCAGCAGCATCGTGAATTGCAGCGAGCGGAACGAATCGCTCATGTCTTCGCTCTGGCCACTGACCGCGGCGGTCGTGCCGACCGGCATTTCGATCCCGGCGACGGTGGTCTGCAGCTCCGTGACGGCCGTGCCGAGATCGCCCGCAGCAAGATTCGCGGTCACGATCGCGACGCGCTGCTGGCGCGTACGCCGGATTTCGGCAGGGCCGGTCGCGACGATGACGTCCGCGACCGCCGTCAACGGCAGCGGCCGGTCGCTGCCCGGATTGACGATCAATGACCGGATTTCCTCGACTGACGAGGCGCGCGTGTCAATGCTTCGCACCAGCACGTCGATCTTCTTTTCACGCAGCTTGTAGCGGGTCGCGACATTGCCGCGCACGCTCGAGACGACCCGGTCGGCGAATTCGCGGACGGTGATGCCAAGCTGCGCGGCGCGTTCCTGATCGAAAATGATCTGGATTTCCGGGTTGCCGGCCTCGACCGTCGACTTGATATCGCTGAATGTGGCGCTCGCCTGCATGCCGAGGCGGACCTGCTCGGCGACCGTGCGCAGCCGCTCGAGATCGTAGCCGGTGATCGTGACTTCGAGTGGCGACGCAAAACTGAACAATGCGGGCCGGCTGAACTGGTATTGAACACCGGCCAGCGCATCGAACTTGCCGCGCAGCGCGTCGATCATGGCGGATTCGTCGGCGGGGTCCGTGTCGGGCGACAGCCTGACCGACAGCCGCCCGGTGTTCTCGCCGGCATCCGTCGGGCTGGCGTCGAGGCGATTGCCCGTGCCGGTGACGGCATAGGACAGTGCGATCTCCGGCAGCTCCATCGCATAGCCCTGGGCGGCTGCCATTGCACGGTCGGTCTGCTCGAGCGGCGTCCCCGGCGCGAGACGCAGGTCGGCGATGAACTCTCCCTGGGACAGCTGCGGGATCAGTTCCGTGCCGAGCCTCGGCACCAGTGCCGCAGTTGCCAGCAGCACGCCGAGCGAGACGAGCAGCACGCGACCGCGGTGCTCCAGCGACCAGGCGAGGGCGGGCACATAGGCGCGCGTGACGGCGCCGAATCCGGCCTGCGTCAGCCGCACCGGCCAGGACAGCAACCAGGCCATGCGCTTCGCGACCCATCCGAAAAACCAGCGGAAGCCACGCATCACCTTGCCGACCACGCGGCCGGCGCGCCCGGGCGGCCGCTCGGCCTCAGGCACCGGCGGCAGGTCGCGGCCCGCGGCCAGCATCGGCACTAGCGTCATCGCGACGATTAGCGAGAACAGCAGCGCGAAGCTGACGGTCAGCGCCTGGTCCTTGAAGAGCTGGCCTGCGATACCGGTGATGAACACCATCGGGAAGAACACGGCGACCGAGGTCAAGGTCGCCGCGGTGATGGCGGTCGCGACCTCGCGGGTGCCGAGCTGCGCAGCCTCTATGCGCGTCAAGCCGCGTTCGCGATGGCGCACGATGTTTTCCAGCACCACGACGGCGTTGTCGACGAGCATGCCTACGGCGAGCGCGATGCCACCCAGCGACATGATGTTGAGCGACAGGTCGAAGGCGTACATCAGCACGAAAGTGCCGATCACCGAGACCGGTATTGCGATGCCCGTGATCATCGTCGCGCGCGCATCGCGCAGGAACAGGTACAGGACCAGGATCGCGAGAATGCCGCCGATCAGCGCCGCGTCGCGGACTTCGCCGATCGCGGATGAAATGAATCGCGACTGGTCGTAAACCAGGCTCAGTTCGCTGCCGGCCGGCAGCGACTTGCCGAGTTCCTCGATGCGTGCGCGGATGCCCGTCGCGAGTTGGACGGTGTTGGCATCGCCTTCCTTGTAGACGGCGAGTTCGACCGACTCGCGGCCGTCCAGACGCGTTATCGCTTCGCGATCCTTGTAGCCGCTGGTGACGCTGGCGACGTCGCGCAGGTACACCGGCTTGCCGTCGACCGTCGCGATGATCGCGTCGGCCATCTCCTGCACCGACGTGAACTCGTTCAGCGTCCGTACCAGGAATCGCTGTGTGCCCTGTTCCAGCCGGCCACCGGAGAGATTGACGTTTTCTTCGCGCAGCCGCCGCGCAATCGTCTCGATCGAGATGTTGAGCTGGGCAAGTTTGCCCTGATCCACGAAAATCTGGATCTCGTCTTCGTAGCCACCGCTGACCTTGACCGCTGCGGAGCCGTCGACGGATTCGAGATCCGGCTTCAGGCGGTCATCCGCGAAACGGCGCAGCGCCTTGAGCCGATCGACGCTGCCGGCGTCGCTGCCGGCGGTCCTGGCATATTCATCCGTGTCGACGAATGCGAGCCGCATGACCGGCTCGGTGGATGGATCGAAGCGCAGCAGGATCGGCCGGCTGGCCTCGATCGGCAGTTGCAGCAGGTCGATCTTCTCGCGCACGTCGATGCCGGCGAGGTCCATGTCCGTTCCCCAGGCGAACTCGAGCAGCACGTCGGCCTGCCCGGCGCGCGAGACGGAACGGACCTGGCGGACGTTGCGGATGATGCCGACTGCTTCCTCGATCGGCCGCGTGATGAGGGTTTCCAGCTCGAGCGGCGCGGCGCCGGGCAGGTCGGTGCGTACCGTCAGCGTCGGGTAGGAAAGGTCCGGCAGCAGGTTGAGCTTCAGGCGCGACAGCGAAACGAATCCGAACAGGACGACCGCGAGGGTCATCATCAGGACGGTTACCCGCCGCCGGGTGGCGAACTCTACGATCTGCATGGCGCCTGCTCCGCGCCGCTCAACCTGCCGTGGCGGCAGGCTTGGCCCGCGCGGCGGGCTGCGCGGGTGAATTCACGATGCGGACCTCCGCGCCTGGCTTGACCGCGGCCTGGCCGACGACCACAACCTGCTCGCCGTCCTTGAGCCCGGATGTCACCTCGATCCAGGCGCCGTTGCTGAGGCCGAGCTGGACCGGGCGTTCGACGGCCTTGCCTTTCTGCACGATGAGGACCTTGGGCGGCCCATCATCGTCCAACAGGGCCGTGCGTGGAATCTGCAGCGCATCCATCTTGCGCTCATAGACAATTGCGACGCGCGCGAACAGGCCGGGCCGCAGCAGATTGCCGGTGTCTGTCACGCGGATGCGCACCGCGAATGTCGCCGTGGCTGCATCCACATAGGGGCTGATCAGTGCAATCTCGCCGGTGAATGCCCGGTCGGGGATCGCATCGAAGCCCAGTTCCGCGACCTGGCCCACCTTCAGCCTTGCAAGTTCGCGCTCCGGCACATTGAGGTTCAGTATCAGGGAGTCCAGGTCCTCGACGATGAACAGCGCGCTGTCCTTCATCGCGATGACGTCGCGTGCCGGCATCACAGTGTTGCCGACCTTAACGAGCACCGCGCGACGTGTGACCGTGCCATTGATCGGCGAGCGGATGTCCGTGTAGGAAAGCTGCAGGCGCGCCAGCTCCCACGATGCCTTGGCCGCTTCGAGTTCGTACTTGAGATTGTCGATGGAAACGGCGCTGATCAGGCCCTTGGCCTGCAACTCGGTATTACGCGCATAGTCACGCTCGAGCTTGCGCATGGTCGCTTCGGAGAGTGCGACTTGGAGGCGAAGCTGGTCACCGTCGAGGCGTACCAGCAGCTGGCCTGCGCGGACGCGCTCGCCTTCGTCGACGAGTATCCGGCGAATCTCGCCCTGGACTTTCGCCACCACGCCGGCCGCGCGCTCGGATTGGAGGGGCGCCGTTCCGGTGTAAACGGCTG
>JAHFSF010000122.1 GCA_023265875.1 Gammaproteobacteria bacterium
GCGCCCCAGGCGACCGAATCCACGAACAACAGCGTCGTGTAGAGGACGGATCCGAGCCACTGCAACGGGGTGATGCGACGCCACCGCGACGCCGTGCCTGACTGACCTTGGGAATTTTCCGTATGTACCATTAGTTGAGTGAAATATGGATGTGCATAGACATCCAAAAATGCCGGAATGTCAGCCGGGAAGACGCGCGAGGTTGGCCGTGTGCTGGAACAGCCGTTGCAGGGCGGCGAGCAGCGCGAGCCGGTTCGCGCGCACGGCGGGATCCTCGGCCATGACCAGGACCTGGTCGAAGAAAGGATCGACGGTGGATCGCAGTGTCGCGAGGCGCTGCATGGCCTCGCTGTAACGATGCTGGCCGAGCAGGGGCTCGACTTCAGCTCGGAGCGCCTCGAGAGCGGCGGCGAGTTGCCTCTCGGCCGGTTCGCGCAACAGGCCGGCATCGACGCGCAGGCCCGCTTCCTGGCCGGCCTTGCGCAGGATGTTACCGATCCGCTTGTTCGTGACCGTGAGGCTGGCCGCGTCCGGCAAGGCGAGGAATGCGAGCAGGGCGCGCAGCCGCTCGTCGAAATCGAGCGGCGAAGCCGGGCGCGTATCGAGCACCGCATCGAACATTTCGGTGGTCACGCCGGGTACGCCCTCGAGATACCAGGCGCGCAGGCGTTCCATCATGAAGTCGTAGACGTCACGGGCGACGCCGTTTGCGAGCGGTGGCGACTTGCGGTCGCCGAGGCGCTGAAGATCGGCACGCACGGAATCGAGCGCCAGATTGACGAGCTCCCCCAGATCCAGCGCCAGGCGTGTCTCGATCAGGATCCTGAGCACGCCGAGTGCCGCGCGGCGGAGGCCAAAGGGATCCTTCGCCCCGGTCGGCTTCTGGCCGATCGCGAAGGTACCGACGATCGTGTCGAGTTTGTCGGCGATCGCAAGCGAGAGCCCGGCACTGCTGGCGGGCAAGGCATCGCCAGCAAAGCGTGGCAGATATTGCTCGGCGATCGCTGCCGCAACGGCGGCGGCCTCGCCGTCGTGCAGCGCGTAGTAGCGGCCCATGATGCCCTGCAGCTCGGGGAACTCGCCGACCATCGCGGTCAGCAGGTCGCACTTGGCAAGCTGGGCCGCGCGTTGCGCGGCCGATACATCTCCACCGCTCTGGCCAGCGATGTGTGCAGCGAGCGCGGTGATGCGCGCGGTCCGGTCGGCCAGCGAGCCGAGGCGCGCCTGGAATGTAACCGCAGCCAGCGCAAGGCGCCGGGATTCCAGCGTTGTCTTGTAATCTGCCGCAAGGAAGAAAGCGGCATCGGACAGGCGCGGCCGCACCACGCGCTCGTTGCCGGCGCGGACCTGCGCCGGGTCGCGACTCTCGATGTTGGCGACGGCGACGAATTGCGGCATCAGCACGCCATCCGCGGAACGTACCGGAAAATAGCGCTGGTGATCCTGCAGCGTGGCGATCAGCACCTCCGGCGGCAGCTCGAGGAAACGCGCGTCGAATGCCCCCGTGATCGGCACCGGCCATTCAACCAGCGCGGTCACTTCCTCGAGCACGCCGGCGTCGATGAGTGCTTCGCCGCCCGCTGCGCGCGCGGCGGCAACGGCGCCGGCACGAATGCGCTCGCGCCGCGCCGCGAAATCGACGATCACGTGGCCGCGTTTCTCGAGCACCGCGACATAGGCGCCGGGAGACCGGAGCAGGATTGGCTTCGGCGCGTGGAAGCGATGGCCGCGGGTCATGCGCCCGGCTTTCTGTCCCAGCAATTCGCAGTCGACAACCTCGGTGCCGTGCAGCATCACGACCCAATGCACCGGGCGGACGAATTGCACCTCGCCCGCGCCCCAGCGCATGCGCCGCGCGATCGGCAGCCGGTCCAGCACGCGCCCGACGATGCCGGGCAGGAGCTCTGCCGCCGCCGCACCCGGTCGTAGCACCGAGCAGAACAGGAATTCGCCCTTTGGCTCGGTGACGCGCCCGATCGCGCCGAGCGCAACGCCGCAGGATTCCGCGAATGCGACAGCGGCGCGTGTCGGCTGGCCGCCGGCATCGAAAGCCACCGCCACCGGCGGTCCGCGCCGTTCGACCCGCTGATCGGCCTGACGGATGGCGAGCCGGTGCACCCGCACGGCCAGGCGGCGCGGTGTCGCATAGGGTTCGACCGTGCCGTGCGCAAAGCCGGCGTTGTCGAGACCCGATGCGATGCCGTCGCGGAAGGACTCGGCCAGGGCCCACAGGCTCTTCGGCGGCAATTCCTCCGTGCCGATCTCGACCAGCAAGTCGTGACGCGTCATGACGCGGCCTTGCCAAGCAGCGGGAAGCCAAGCGCCTCGCGGCTTGCGTAATACGACTCCGCGACGGCGCGCGCGAGCGCCCGGAGCCGCAGGATGTAGCGCTGCCGCTCGGTGACGGAGATGGCCTTGCGGGCGTCGAGCAGGTTGAACACGTGCGAACCCTTCAACAACTGCTCGTAGGCCGGCAGGGCAAGCCCTGCAGCCAGCAGCTTGCGGCAGGCCTGTTCGCGGTGATCGAACTCGGCGAAGTGCGCGGCGGCATCGGCGTGCTCGAAGTTATAGCGGGACTGCTCGACTTCGTTCTGGTGGAACACGTCGCCATAGCTGACACGGCCCGCGGGGCCATCGGTCCACGCCAGGTCGTACACGCTTTCCACGCCCTGCAGGTACATCGCGAGGCGCTCGAGACCGTAGGTGATCTCGCCGGTGACCGGCCGGCAGTCGAGGCCGCCAGCCTGCTGGAAGTACGTGAACTGCGTGACCTCCATGCCGTTCAGCCAGACTTCCCAGCCCAGTCCCCAGGCGCCGAGCGTCGGCGATTCCCAGTCGTCCTCGACGAAACGGATGTCATGCGTCAGCGCGTCGATGCCGACCGCTGCGAGCGAGCCCAGGTAACGGTCGATGAAGTCGTCGGGCGAGGGCTTCATGACGACCTGGAACTGGTAGTAATGTTGCAGCCGGTACGGGTTGGCGCCGTACCGTCCGTCAGTCGGGCGCCGGCTCGGCTGCACGTATGCCGCGCTCCAGGGTTCGGGGCCGAGCGCGCGCAGGAAGGTCGCGGTGTGGAAGGTGCCGGCGCCCACTTCCATGTCGTAGGGCTGCAGCAGCACGCAGCCTTGCGCTGCCCAGTAACGCTGCAGCGACAGGATCAGGTCCTGGAAATTGCGCGGGACGGGGGCGTTCCGGTTTTTCGGCATGCTGTCGCGATGCGGCAAGGGGCGGCCAAGTATAGCGGCGGGGCGGCCTAGCGCGCGGCGGTACGCGCAGCCGCGGCCGCGAGCAGCGGTGCAAGTTCGGCTGGCGTGAGTTCACGCCACCGCCCTGGCGGCAGCGAACCGAGGCCGATGTGCATGATCCGCACGCGCTGCAGGCGTAGCGCGCGATATCCGAGCGCCGAGCACATCCGGCGGATCTGCCGGTTGAGCCCCTGCGTCAGCACGATGCGAAACGAGTCGGGGCCGGTCTTTTTGACGATGGCGGGGCGCGTCTTGACGCCGCCGATTTTCACGCCCGCGGCCATCATGGCGAGAAAGGTCCTGGTGACCGGTCGCTCGACGGTCACGAGGTATTCCTTTTCGTGCCCATGCTCGACGCGCAGGATCTCGTTGACGATGTCGCCATTGTTGGTCAGCAGGATCAGGCCCTCGGAGTCCTTGTCGAGGCGGCCGACCGGAAAGATCCGGTCCGGGTGCCCGATGAAATCCACGATATTGCCCGCGACGCTGCGCTCCGTCGTGCAGATGATCCCCGGGGGCTTGTTGAGCGCGAGGTAGATGTCCTTGCGGCGCGCCGGGAGTGCCTTGCCATCCACGCGCACGTCGTCCGCTCCGCCGACCTGTGCGCCGAGTTCCGCTGGCCGTCCATTGATCGTGACGCGCCCGGCCGCGATCCAGGCATCGGCTTCGCGCCGCGAGCAGGCTCCGGTTTCGCTGATGAACTTGTTCAGGCGCATTGGCCGGCGATTGTGGCGATGGCCGGCGCATGACGGAAACAATTTGCCTTGCACTGGAATGGCGCGACCGCGAGAATGGGCGCACCAATCATGTGCGGTGGAGCTGAAAACCGGACCCCGACAGATATGTAACACATTGATTGGTAATAATATAATACAAAAAGTTGGCTTGGCACGCCGATTGCACCCGAAAGGGGACTGCGTGCTGATGCCGCACCACCACCGGAGACGAACATGGGCCCCGCTGACGTCGTCAAGCTGATCAAGGAAAAGGAAGCCACCTACTGCGACCTGCGCTTCACGGACACGCGCGGCAAGGAACAGCACGTCACGATTCCGACGCGCATGGTGGACGAGGATTTCTTCGTCGACGGCAAGATGTTCGACGGTTCCTCGATCGCCGGATGGAAGAGCATCAACGAGTCGGACATGATCCTGATGCCGGATCCATCGACGGCCATGATCGATCCGTTCTACGAAGAGACGACGCTGCTGCTGCGCTGCGACATCGTCGAGCCGACGACGATGCAAGGCTACGGTCGCGACCCGCGCTCGCTCGCGAAGCGCGCCGAGACCTACCTCAAGTCCACCGGCATCGCGGACAGCGCGCTGTTCGGTCCCGAAAACGAATTCTTCATTTTCGACAGCGTGCGCTGGACCAATGAGATCAATGGCTGCAGTTATCACATCGATTCGATGCAGGGCGCCTGGAATTCAGGCACCAGCTATGACGGCGCGAACCAGGGCCACCGGCCGGGCGTGAAGGGCGGCTATTTCCCGGTGCCGCCGGTCGATCGCTTCCAGGACCTGCGGACCGCCATGTGCCAGGCCTGTGAAGAGCTCGGCCTGCAGGTCGAGGTGCATCATCACGAAGTCGCGACGGGCGGGCAGGGCGAAATCAACGTTTCAGCCAACACGCTGACCAGGAAGGGCGACGAGGTCCAGTTGCTGAAGTATGCGTTGTGGAATGTCGCGCACGGGCACGGCAAGACACTGACCTTCATGCCGAAGCCGCTCGTGGGTGATAACGGCAGCGGCATGCACGTGCACCAGTCGCTGCAGAAGGACGGCAAGGCGCTGTTCGCGGGCGATCGTTACGCGGGCCTGTCGGACATCGCGCTCTACTACATCGGCGGCATCATCAGGCATGCGCGCGCGATCAATGCTTTCACCAACCCCGGCACCAACAGCTACAAACGCCTGGTGCCCGGCTTCGAAGCGCCGGTGATGCTCGCCTATTCGGCGCGCAACCGCTCGGCGTCGATCCGCATTCCGTGGGTGTCAAACCCGAAAGGCCGGCGCATCGAGGTGCGTTTTCCGGACTCGCTCGCGAATCCCTACTTCGCGTTCGCATCGATGCTGATGGCCGGACTGGATGGCATCCAGAACAAGCTTCATCCCGGCGAGGCTTCCGACAAGGACCTCTACGACCTGCCACCGGAAGAGTCGAGGAACATTCCCGAAGTCTGCCATTCACTCGACATGGCGCTCGATCACCTGGACCACGACCGCGAATTCCTGAAGCGCGGCGGCGTGTTCTCGGACGACCTGATCGACGCCTATATCGGGCTGAAGCAGGCCGAGGTCACCCGTTTCCGGATGTCGACGCATCCGGTGGAACTGGACATGTATTACAGCTTCTGAACGGCCGGAAGGGATGGCGGCCAGGATGGGTCCAGGGAGTGCCGCGCCCATCCTGTCCGTCCGGCCGGGACCCGGCTATGCTGCTCGCATGCGCATAGCCCTGCTTCTGGCCGGAATACTCCTGTCCCTGGCGGCCCAGCCCCAGGAGATTTACAGGTGGGTGGACAAGGACGGCGTCGTCCATTACGCGGATCAACCCGGAGCGCCGGATGCGAAGCTCGTCGAGCTGGCGGGCCTCAACACCTACGAGGAAGTCCCGGTCGAAACCGACAATGGCACAACGGTGGAATCGCAGCCGCGACTCGCAGGCTACGAATCACTGGTTATCGTGCAACCGGCACAGGACCAGGTGTTCTTCGGGGCCGACGCGACCGTTGCGGTCGCAGCCGAGCTCGGCGGGACGTTGCAGTCCGATCACTCCGTGGCGTTTTTCCTGAACGGCAACCGCGTGCCCGGTTCGGATGGCCTGTCGGCACAACTGTCCAGTCTGAACCGGGGCACGTACATGCTGCACGCAACCGTGCTCGACCGGAATGGCGTCGCCATCGTCTCAAGCCAGGAAGTCACGTTCCACGTGCGCCAGCCCTCGGTCAATACGCCGCAAAGCCCGCAGAATCGCCCACCGCCCAAACCTGCGCCGAAGCCCGTACCGGTGCCCGTGCCCAAGGCCGTGCCCAAACCGCTGCCGATGCCTGGCGGCTGATTCGCGGCCCCCGTTCACGGCTGGCGAGTTCACGCGATGGTGCGTGAGCAGATGCCGCGCGAGCCGGCTCCCAACGCGGGCGAGCTGCTGGAGGCGATGGCGACCGCCGTCCTGGTCATCGATGGCGAAGGACGCATCAGCTGGCTCAATAGCGCGGCGGGCGTCCTGCTCGCGACCGGCCCTGCAGCGGCGCGCGGACGCCGCGTGGTCGAGCTGGTGACGGACGGCGGCTACGTGGAGTCACTGGCGCAGCGGGCGCGGCAGAGCAGCGAGCCGCTGACCCGGCGCGAATGCCCGATCACGCCGATCGCGCGCAGCGATGCGAGCTACCTGGTGGACATCACCGCGACCCCGCTGCCTGCCGGCGGGACAACCGCGGTACTGCTGGAAATCGCCGACACGACACGGCAGGCGCGCATCACGCGGGATGCGGCGCTGCTCGCGCAGCAGGGCGGCAGCCGGTTGATGGCGCGCCAGCTGGCGCACGAAATCAAGAATCCACTTGGCGGTCTGCGTGGCGCAGCCCAGCTGCTCGAGCGGGAACTGCCGAGCGAGGAGCTGAAGGAGTACACGCGGGTCATCATCGGCGAGGCAGATCGACTGCATGCGCTGGTGGACAGCCTGCTGGGTCCCGCGCGGCCGATCCTGCGCAAGCCGGTCAATGTCCACGAACTGATCGACCGCGTGTTCCGGCTGGTGCGGGCCGAAGCGCCAGTCACGATCGAGATCCAGCGCGACTACGACCCCAGCCTGCCGTTGTTGTCACTGGATCGTGACCTGATGGTGCAGGCCATGCTGAACCTGGTGCGGAATGCGGTGCAGGCACTGGGCGAACAGGGCGCGATCGTGCTGCGCAGCCGCGCGCTGACACAGGCGACGATCGGGGCGTTCCGGCATCGCCTGGTTGCCTCGCTGCAATTCGAGGACAACGGGCCCGGCGTCCCGGCCGAGCTCGGCGAGACGATCTTTTATCCGCTGGTCTCGGCCCACCCCGGCGGTACCGGTCTCGGGCTTGCCGTCGCGCAGGACATCGCGACGCGGCATGGCGGGATCATCGAATTCGA
>JAHFSF010000123.1 GCA_023265875.1 Gammaproteobacteria bacterium
CGGGCTACCTGCACGACCTTCTGCAGGATGGTCCAGGCGATCAGACGCGGGTGAGCGTCGCGTACATGGATTTGGGCGATCGCAGGTACGACATCAGCGCTCGACTCGGCCGTCAATCGCGACACAGTGGCGGTGTTCTCGGCACATTCGACGGGCTCTATCTGGGCTGGCGGACCCTGCCATCACTCCGCCTGAATCTCATGGCCGGCAGCCCGGTCGAGTCATCGGGTGACTCGTATTCTTCCGATCGGCAGTTTGTCAGCGTCAGCGCCAACTGGACCGGCTGGATCGAAGGACTCGAAATCAGTCCATTCCTGATAGACCAGACCTACGACGGGGTCTCCGATCGCAGGGCGGTCGGCAGCGAGATGCGCTGGTACGAGCCGGGTCGAACCGTGGTCGGCCTGTTCGACTATGACACTGATTACGGCGCCATCAACATGGCGATGCTGCTCGGCACATTCGAGCTGCCGGGCCGTTACACCGTCACGGGCTCGCTCGATCATCGCAAGAGCCCGTTCCTGACAACGCGAAATGCGCTTGCCGGGCAACCCTTGGATTCACTAGGCGACCTGATCGCGCAGTTCGGCGAGGCCGGGGTTCGCGCACTCGCCGAGGATCGCACCGCCGATGTGGATACCGTGTCCCTTGGCGTTTCGCGGCCGCTGGGCACGCGATTTCAATGGATCGCCGACGTGGCGGCAACGCAGGTGTCCGACATGCCGGCATCGGGTGGCGTAGAGGCAATCCCGGGGACCGGCACGGAACTCAGTTTCGGCGCGCAACTCATCGGCAACAGCCTGCTGCGCTCCGGAGACACTTCCATCCTTGGCCTGCGTCTGTACGAGGGGGACGTCGCAAAGTCGATGTCGCTGTCGCTGAGTTCGCGCTTCCCGCTATGGGGCCGGCTGCGTGTCGGTCCGCGATTGCGTTACGATCATCGCGAGTTCAGCGTGGACGGTTCGACGCAGCGGCTCGTCAGTCCGTCCCTGCGCATTGACTGGCATTCAGAGCGCGCCACCGTGGAGTTCGAGGCAGGTGGCGAGTGGATGTCACGCCAGTTGCCGGTCGATCAGGAAAAGACCAGCCGCTACTGGTTCAGTCTCGGCTACCGCGTTGGCTTTTGACGTGTGGCACCGGGTGGCGCTCGCGGTAATGACGATGCAGGCGCTATCAGGCTGCGCCGATCGTGACCTCTGGCCCGCGGAGCGGCTTGATTCGAAGACGGCCGTCAACGTCACGATCATGGCCGAGCCGTGGGTGTATTCCCGTGATGTCCCCATGCTTGCCGCCAACGCCCGGGACTACCTGAATCTCGGCGTCGTCGAGACCAACCGCGCCGGGAACCGGGCTTATTGGCTGGGCGTTATCTCCTGGAGCACGATCGACCGGAGCATCTTGCCGCAAGTAGCGCGGGCCAGCCGGCCCGCCAGGGTCCGGCTGCTCTGGCCCCACGCCAGACTGGAGTTGCCGCCGGCGAGCAATGGCCGGTCTGCAATTGGCCTCACCGAACCCGTGTTCGAAGGTCCGCAGGCGAGCGTTGCAGAAGCCTGGTGCCCGCTCTCAGCGGCCCAACTCGCGCAGCTGGGGAAAGGCGCGCCCGTAGCCGTCGCGCTCGTCGATGATGCCGGGGAGTCGACGACCTATGGAGAATGGCAGGTGCATGCGGCAGCCCTGGCGGAGTTCCTGAAAGCCACCGGATTCTGAAAGAACTCCCGACCGCTGATACCACAACGACGATGACGCGCGTCGCCATCACATCCGGGATGACCGTACGATACTAGGCGAGTGGTGCGCGTGGTTTGCCGATTGATCTGGATCACGCATGCACGCTACGGCGAGCATTAGCATGACGTGCGCCTGTCGAAACAAGCGCAAGTTGCGATGAAGCCACTCATCAACATCACGACCGTTCCGGTGAGCCACCCGCTTTTTCGGGGCGATCACCGCCTGCGAATCGCGCTGGTCGGGCTGCCTGGCTGCGGCAAGAGCACGATCTTTCGCGCGGTGGCGAGCACCGCCGTTCATACCGGTGACGTGTCCGGCACGCACCAGGCCTACGATGAGTGTGTGGTCCAGGTCGGGCTCGATGAAGCTCGTGTCGTCGTCCTGCCGAGCCTGCGCACGCTGCGCGACCTGGAGGCACCGGATCTCGCTGTGCTCAAGTATTTGCTGTGGGGCGATGAGCAGCCGCCGGTCGCAAAGCACGAGCGACAAGGGCCGCCACTGCCGCTCGGGGCCCCGGACGTCATTGTGCAGGTCATCGATGCGACCGCGCTGGAGCGGCACCTCGAGCTGACGCTGGAACTGTTGCAGCTGGGCCGTCCCCTGGTCATCGCGCTCAACAGGATGGACGAGGCCCGAGTCAAGGGGCTGCATATCGGCAGCAGGGTGCTGGCTCGGCATCTCGGGGTACCGGTCGTGCCCACCATCGCAGTGATGGGGTATGGCATCAGGCAGCTGTTCACCGCGACCGTCGAGGCTGTGCGGCAGGGCGTATGCCCGCTGCCACCGCCGCTGGTTCCGCATCTTGATGACATCATCGGCAGGATGTCGGCACTCCTGTGCGCGCGTGAGGTCCTCACGGCGTTTCGGGTTCCGCTCCACTTCCTCGTTGCGCGGGTTGGAGAGGGCGATTGTTACTTTCTCGGCGAACTGAGGCAGCATTTCCCGCAGCAGTCAGCCCGGCTGCAACATCTGCTCGCCGAAGCTGACCATGCGCTGCAGCGTCCATTACGCGATGAACTGCACGCTGATCGCCATCATCGCGCCGCCATCGCGGCGGAGGCGGCGACACGGCCGGGCGGCGTGCGCGAGCGCCGCGACTGGCGTTACTGGCTCGACGAGTTGTTCCTGAGCCGGCGGTGGGGGCTGGTCGGCAGCGCGGCCATATTCGCCGTCGTGTTGTTCATGGTATTCGACGTGAGCGTGTGGCTCGACTCAATGACCTCAGCCCGACTCGCCGTGTGGATCTCTTCATGGCAGCCGCAGACCATGGCCGGCGTGACGGGGCGCGCCGTTGCCGACGGCCTGGTCGGGCTCATCGGGATCGTCGTGCCATACATGATTCCGCTCGTGCTGCTGCTGGTCACGCTGGAGCAGGCGGGAATCATGGCGCGCATCGCATTCGCGGTGGACCGGGGCTTTCACCGGCTGGGGCTCCATGGCGATGTCGCGGTGCCGTTCCTGCTCGGGCTGGGATGCAATGTCCCCGCAATCTCGGCGATCCGCACCGGGGTCCGGGGCAGCGAACGCGTCACGGCCGTGCTGCTCGTGATGTTCGTACCCTGTTCTGCGCGCTCTGCAATCATTCTGGCGCTCGGCGGCAAGTATCTCGGAGCTGGCGGGGTGCTCGCGATCTTCCTGCTCGCGATGCTGGTCATCGCATTGCTGAGCCAGCTGCTGCGGCGACGTTTCCCGCAGAGCGGCCCGGGGCACATTCAGGAGATACCCGCCTACGCAATGCCGCGCTGGCGTCCCTTGCTTCATGAAACCTGGCTGCGCACGCGGGACATCCTGACGATCGTCCTGCCGCTGCTCGTGGGCGGAAGCATCGTGCTGGCGCTGCTTAGCCACATTGGCGCGGACCGCACGCTGAACTCGCTGCTGGCGCCCATTACCCAATCATGGTTGGGGTTGCCGATCGTGCTGGGTGTGCCCCTGCTGTTCGGCGTCCTGCGCAAGGAGCTATCGTTGCTGATGGTCTTCCAGGCGCTCGGCACCTTCCAGATCGGCCTCTATCTGGGCGCCGTCCAGATCCTGACACTCCTGCTGTTTGTGACGTTCTACCTGCCCTGTGTCTCGACCTTTGCGGTGATGCTGAAGTCGATAGGGCGTCGCGAAGCCATGTTCGCCGTGTCGCTGTCGATTGGCATCGCGCTGCTGGTCAGCGGGGCGGCCCGCTTTGCGGCAGCAACCGTCGAATGGCTGGTGGCCTGAGACCGGCGCCGCCGCGCGGTATGGACTGAACCGGCAGCATGAGCAGTCGGCTAATCGACCGGAATCGCCGCCTGCGGGCGACTCAGCAAAAGGTAGGCTCGCCCGCCGGGTTGCTCAAGGCGTTTGTCGACACGAAGCCGTGTCTGTCTCATGAATCGGGCAAAGGCCGGGGAGTCTGCTGATGTGGGCGCGAAGGAGCCGTTGCGCAAATACTTGATCCACGTGGAGAGACCCCACCGATCTTGCGGTGCCAGTGCCAGGACATGCGTGCCGGGCCTTGTGTCGAGGTAAGCGGCGAGTGTCGCGCCGTCATCACGCGTGCCAGCCTCGTCCAGGTACCATATGCGCTGCGGCTTCTGCGAAAAATACAGGTCGGTCCAGGCCACGGTTGTCTCATCAGGGTGCCAGAGCACCAATGGTTGACGCTGAACAGCAGTCTCGATGCTGGCCGCAACACTCGCCAGATCTTCCCAGCGATTGACGGTGACAAAAATCTGGAGTAGCCCAATCGAGAGCACCAGGGCGTACGCAAGACCCAGGCGATGCAGCGCAGCGACCGGGGAAATGAAATCGGGCGATAGGGCAAATTTCAGTCCGGCGAGCACGCCGATGCCCGTGGCCGCGATGCTGACGATGGCTGCGATCGACGCTCTGTGATCAACGGCAATCATCAGTGCAAGTGTTGCGGTAAGCAGCACGGCGCTCAGCGCGGCAACCATTGCCCCGCTCCAGGCAATGATGCGGGCTGTGCCGCGTGAAGCGACAACGTCCTGATCCGTTGCCCAAAGTCCAATCAACAACGCGATGCCAATGAGGGTTGGGGCGGCGTAGATGCCGCGCGCAGATGCCGCGGCGGACAAGATGACCAGACTGGGTAGCGACATGCAGATCGCGAAGCGCCATGCAGATCGCTGCGGCGCGTCGCGACGCATCGTAGACCATGCGCGGTGCATGGCGGCGAATCCGACCACGGTCCATGGAGCGAGATAGGCAACCATCTCGATGAAATACTTGCCCGGCGAATTGCGATGCCCACCGGAGTACGTATAGCGCGCCTCCGAGCTGATCGACGCGAACCGTCCCATGAGGTTGTTCCAGAACAGTGCGCGCAGTTCCCGGGCTCCGTCCGGGTCAGCCGCGACATGGAGGACCCATCCTGTAATGCCGGCGATGGGAATCAAAGACCCGGCCCAAAGTTCCCAACGCAGCAACTCGCGCGGCCGCCGCTCCCAGAGCACGAAGCTGACAAAGGCTGTTATGGGCACGAGCCAGGCCGCAAAATTCTTCGAGAAAAAAGCAATCGTGAGACCGACATGCATCAACAGATAGCCGCGAAGTCGTGGCTGCGATTGCACCGCCGTGAGGCCGCGGTACATCCCCAGCAGTGCGATGCTCACACCGGCAACGAGCAGCGCATCGCATGCGAGCCAGATCTGTGTCTGGTAGATCAATTCAAACGTGGCGAATACCAGGCCCACGAGCGGCGCGACCGCCTTTCCCCCTGTCGCACGACCGAGCGCAACGATGGCCAGGAAGGAAACCAGTGCGTATAGGAGCTGCGGCGCCCTGGCGGCGGCCGGACTCGACCCGAATGCGGTCACGCTGCGCGCCGCCAGCCAATACGTCAGCGGGGGTTTCTCGGCAAACACGCGCCCGCCAAGCTCGGGCAGCGCCCGATCGGGATTGTCCACCATTGAATCTACCAGCGCGGCCTCGCGAGGTTCGTCAGGTCTCCAGTAACCGCGTGCGAACAACCCCACGCACCAGACTGCAAGCACGGCAATCAAAAGCAGCGATACAGACGAGTGCAAACCGTTCGCTTGCATGAATTGAATTGCTGCCCCTCGTGCAAACACGGCGCCGTGAGTTCGCATCGCGCCTCTGGCTATGGCACCGAGTTCACCGCCACTGCGGCGATGCAATGGCTGCGGGATCCGATTCCCGCCGCCGGCGTCCCGATCGTTTTGCTAGGACGCTGGCGCCTCCATTTTCATGTCTGCAGGCATCAGCAGCGGCGCGCCTGCCTTGAGCACCAGCGAGCCGTGAATAACGGCTTCGGTATCGCCAGCGCCACGAGCAGTGTGCACAACGTCAGACTCGTAGAAAATGGCGTCCCCCGCTTTCAGGATCACGTCAGTGCCGGGCTGGATCACGTCTTCGACCGGTCCGGCAGCGCCTGCTCCCGCGCCGCGAATGACGTGGGCGACGCCTGCATTGAGCGTCCAGCCGAAGGTTCCGGAGACAACGCCCAGCACCGTCGTTCCTGGGTGACTATGGGGGAAAATACCGGCGCCTGGCTGGAATACGAAACGGGCGACATAAACGGTCTGGCCTGGCGCGACGGTGGACGGGGCAGCGGCAAGGACCTCCGCAGTCACGCCCGGGGCAAGCACGGTGACGGCAATCGGTCCGGCGGCAGGAGCGGCTTCCTGCGCCCGGATTGCTGGACTTGCTCCAGCCATCATGAGTCCGGCGGCGACAGATGCGATGACTGACAGAAGCCCAAAAGTGGATCGGCACATGCTTGGTTCTCCTTTCTTTTCCATGCGGGGCAAGATTCGCCAATGATGGCGGTGGCAGCGATGATATATAGCATATGGGATGAACATCAAAACAGGTCTTGCACGCGTCGCCGCGGTCGGTGCGCTCGCCAAGTAGCTGCGCCAACGCGCCGTCAGCCAGCAGTGCTCAACGAACGCTTGAAAAAATTGGTCGGGGTGACAGGATTTGAACCTGCGACTCCTACGTCCCGAACGTAGTGCTCTACCAGGCTGAGCTACACCCCGAATTGGCGGGCAAGCGGAACAATCAGGCGTTGCGGGTCACCGCAAATCGCGCCAGCGCCGCGAGCGCGTCGCGATAGGCCGAAGCGGGAATCCCGGCCAGCGCCTCGAGGGCCCGATCGGCCTCGTTTTCAGCGAGTTTGGCAGTGTAATCAAGACCTCCTGTGCTTTCAATGACGGCGCGGATCGGCGCCTGGTCCGCGGTGCCGCCTTGCTCGACCACCGTGCGGATCATCTCGATCGCGGCTGCATCGCCATGCCGCAGGGCGTGGATCAAGGGAAGCGTCGGCTTGCCCTCGGCGAGGTCGTCGCCGACATTCTTGCCGAGCTCGGCGACATCGCCGCTGTAGTCGAGCGCATCGTCGACGAGCTGGAACGCGATTCCCAGGTGCTTGCCGTAGCGCGTAAGGGCAGTCTCCACGGCCGGCGGCGCCTGCGCGACGATGGCGGCGACCTGCGCGCCCGCCTCGAACAGCCGCGCAGTCTTGCGATAGATGACCTCCATGTAGCGGACCTCGGTCGTATCGGGGTCACCGGAGTTCATCAGTTGCAGCACCTCGCCGGCTGCGATCGTATTGGTCGCATCGGCCATCACGCGGATGACGGCGGGGGAGTCGAGA
>JAHFSF010000216.1 GCA_023265875.1 Gammaproteobacteria bacterium
TCTGCCTCCGCCTTCTACCAGATGGCCGTCCGGGCAGTACCGCCGGCGGCCAGGATTCCGGCAGAACTTGCAGCCGAGCTGCGGCGCGCACAGCAAATGTGCGAACGCTATGCGGACGAGTACAAGGCCTACCTCAGGCAAAGCCTGGCTGCGAAGGGATTCGACCAAGGCCGTTCGAGCGCGCGCTTCGCCCAGTCGCTGGACATCGTGCTCGGCAACAAGCAGATCTTTGTCCAGCAGCCGCGCTATTACTACTTTCCCGAGCTGCCACAGATCCAGTTCTACGACCGCAAGGCTTTCCCCTGGCTCGACGAGGTGGAGGCCGCGACGGACGACATCCGCACCGAGCTGCTGGACGTGATGAAGGACCCGCAGGCATTCGCGCCATATGTCACGGGCCACGCGAATCGTCCGTACAAGGAACAGGCGGGCATGCTGAATAACCCCGCATGGAGCGCCTTCTTCCTCGTGAAGAACGGCGATACCGTGCCCGCCAATGCCGAACGCTGCCCGAAGACGCTGCACGCGCTCAGGAATGCACCACTGGCGCACGTGCGCTATCGCTCTCCATCCGTCCTGTTTTCATTGTTGACGCCCGGCACGAAGATCCCGCCGCACAATGGTCTCGTCAATACCCGGCTGATATGTCACTTGCCGCTGATCGTGCCGGGCAAGTGCGTGTTCAGGGTCGGCAACGACGTGCGCGAGTGGACCGAGGGCAAGGCATGGGCCTTCGACGACACGATCGAGCATGAAGCCTGGAATGCGACCGACCGGACGCGCGTCATACTGCTGTTCGACATCTGGCGCCCCGAGCTGACTGCAGAGGAACGCTCGCTGGTCGTTGCGCTGTTCGAGGCCATCGACGCTCACAGCGGCAAGCGACCGGATTGGGAAATTTGAGCCCGCAGCGAGCGGCAATCCACAGGAGGCCTTCGATGGACCAGAAACTGATCCGCCCGCTGATCCTGGGCGTGGCGCTGCTGGCGGTGATCGCGCCGGGCACGGCCCAGGACTTGTCTGCGCTGTCGGCCTGTCGGGCGGAAAAGAACGATGCGCGGCGACTGGCCTGTTACGACCAGGAACTGGACCGGATCTCCAGGGAAGCAACGACTCCCGGGTCGCCCGTGGCGGCAGCCACGGCCCAGACCCCGGAAGAGCGATTCGGATATCGCGGCGTCCTGGCACGCGAAGAAACCGATCGCAAGAAGCAGGAAACCCGTGCCCTCGAGGAACTCGTGGCAACCGTCACCGGGATTTCGGCGGGTCCCAACGGCGCGCTCGTCGTGACACTCGACAACGGCCAGGTCTGGCGGCAGAACAGGCCGGAATCATTCTTTCACCTCAAGGCCGGCGAGCGAATCAGGATTGAGCCCGCAGTGCTCGGGTCTTACCTGCTGTATGGATCCTCCAAGCGCTCCACTCGCGTAACGCGGCTGCGCTAGTTGAAGGACCTGCCGCTCGTCTGCTGGAAATGCGGCGTTGCACTCACGGAATTGAGCCTGCCATTGTCGCGCGCCGACGAGTGCCGCGCCTGCCGCGCAGAACTGCACGTCTGTCGCATGTGCCGGTTCTACGACACCGGCAAGGCCAAGAGCTGCAGCGAGCCCGTTGCGGACGAAGTGAACGACAAGACCCGGTCCAACTTCTGCGGCTACTTCGTGGTCGCTGGCGGCCGCTTCAAGCCGCGTACCGGCGCCGCTGACGAGGCAAGGACGGCACTGGAGTCCCTTTTCGGCTCAAAAAAGTGACGTAGTGACGCATTCGGGGTTTCCTGCGCGGGCCCGTTAGTCCACAATGCTGCTCTTGTCTTTCATACCGGGTTCCTGAACATGGCGACGACGACCACCACCGAGCGCCCGCGCATTCTCTGGGCCAACGTGCTCATGTTCGCGTTCACGATGCTCGGCGCCGTCGTCGTCGTGCCGTGGTACGGGTTCACGTTCGGCTACAGCACGGCAGCCTGGGTCTGGTTCGTCGTGCTGCTCTACGCCAACGGCCTCGCGATCACCGGCGGCTATCACCGGCTGTGGTCGCACCGGACCTACGACGCGCACTGGTCGCTCAGATGCATCTACATGATCCTGGGTGCGATGGCGCTGCAGAACAGCGTGCTGGTCTGGGCATCGGGCCACCGGGATCACCACCAGTACGTTGACGACAACGACCGCGATCCCTATTCCGCGGGCCGCGGCCTGTGGTTTTCGCACATCGGCTGGATGCTGCGCCGCTATCCCAGCGGTGAATGGCATCTCGACAATGTCCGCGACCTGCAGCGCGATCCGCTGGTCGCATTCCAGCACCGGTTCTATTACCCGCTCGCGATCGGCTTGAACGTGCTGGTGCCGCTGGCGCTTGGCTGGCTGCACGGCGACCTGTGGGGCGTATTCCTGCTGGCCGGCGTGCT
>JAHFSF010000124.1 GCA_023265875.1 Gammaproteobacteria bacterium
GACCGTGTATGACGAGAGAGCCTATTTCGCCGTATAACATTGATTGATCGAGAAAAAGGCGATGTCCGTGTATGTCCGGAGAGGCCCTTCTGGTGCCGGCGGAGGGAGTCGAACCCCCGACCTGAGGTTTACAAAACCACTGCTCTACCAGCTGAGCTACGCCGGCGTCGGGCGGTATTCTAGCCGGGCAGCGCGTTGCTCCGCGCCAGATCAGGAACCGGACGGCTCGTGCCCGCCTCGGCATTGCAGGGCTGGACTTCAAGTCTCAGGATGCGACCGCCCTCGCCGTCCTGCAATACGGCAGCGGGCAATTTGGCCGGTGGTTCTACGTCCACGTCGATCCAGTAGACGGTGCCGCTGCGTTCACGCGCGGCCAGCATCGGCTCGAGGCCGAGTGCACGCACCTCGTCCATGCGCTGCAAGGCTCGCTGGCGCTCCGTGAAAAGGCCAAGCGAGATCGTGATCTGGCGGCCCGCATCCGGCATCGAATAGGCGTCGCCGATGCCGAAGCGCCGCAGGCGCTCGATGATCCCGTCCGCCGCGGCGCGATCCGGAATGCCTTCGAGCGACACCCAGAAGCCCCGCCAGACCGCGCCCTCGCCGGCCCGCTGCCGCGGCTTCAGCTTGTTCTCGCGCAGCAGCGTCGACACCCGCGCCGCATCCGTCAGGTCGCTGAAGGGACCGAGGCTCAGGCAACTCGCCGCCGGCGGCGCCGACGGGCGGACCCCCGGTTCCGCCAGGGGCGCCTCGCGGGCCAGCACGAGTCGGGGTGCCTCGACCTTGCCCGCAAGACGATCGGCGGCAGGCTGATCAACCCATCGCGCCCAGGCGAACCAGGCAAGGTTGGCGAGTACCAGCAGGGCAATGATGGCGCGCACGATCCGAATCTAGGCGCTGCGCGCCCGAACCGCCAGCATCATGGCAATGGCCTCACCGACACTTCGCCGGACACGACGCGCCGGCGCATTCCACCGCTGTCCACCAAGAGCGCCCCGTCCGTATCGACGCCGCGCGCGTATCCTTCCACGGCCTGGGTGCCCTGCAGGATGCGCACCGGCTGGCCGGCGAGAGCATCGGCGTCGCGCCATTCATCGCTGAAGCCAGCGAGCCCGCGGCTGGCGAACTCCTCGAGCGCGAGCGCGAGTTCGTTCACCAGTGCCGCCGCCAGCGCATTGCGGCGCGGAATATCACCCGCGAGCGTTGCGAGGTCGGTCGCTTCGATCCCGTCCGCGCGCAACCGGGCGCGAATGCGCTCCGGCAGCCGCAGGTTGATGCCGACGCCGACGACGACATAGGCGGGACCCGCGGCTTCGCCGCGCATGTCGATCAGGATGCCGCCGAGTTTCCGGCCTGCGTGCACGACGTCATTGGGCCACTTCAGGGCAAGCCCGGCGACCTCGAACTTGCGCAGCGCCCGCAGGATCGCGACACCGGCCGCGAGCGACAGCGCGCCCAATGCCGCCGGCGCATCGCGGAAGCTCCAGTTCACCGACAGGCACAGGCCGGAGGCAAAGGGCGCCAGCCAGCGCCGCCCGCGCCGGCCGCGGCCGGCAAGCTGGAACTCCGCGAGGCAGACGTCGAAGCGCCCGGCCGGCAGGTCGGTCACCGCAAGCAACCGGTCGCTGGTCGAGTCGAGTGCTTCTTGGACCTCGAGATGGCGCAGGCGTGCGGCGGCGATCTGGGGCAGCGCGCACTGGATGGCCGCAGGCTCCAGCAGCTCGATCGGTTCTACGAGCCGATATCCGCGTCCGGGTGTCGCCTGCAATTCGATGCCCCAGTCGCCGAGCCGGCGCATCTGCTTCCAGACCGCGGCGCGCGAAATCGCGAGGCGGGTCGCGAGTTCCTCACCGGAGTGGAGTTCACCATCGGCGAGCAGGCGCAACACGTCGCCGCGCCGCGTCACGAGGAGCGCTCCCGCGGCCGCAGCAGCCACAGTCGATGCATACGCAGTTCGGTGCCGCTCTGCATGCGCCCGATGTTGCTGCGGTGGGTGTAAATGAGGAATGCGGTCATGGCGATCGCGAACGCAAGCAATGGCGGTGAGTCCGCGCCCAGTATCCACAATGCAAGCGGCATGCTGGCCGCGGCGATCATCGTCGCCAGGCCTGCGTAGCCGGTCAGCAGCACGATGATGAGCCAGGCCGCAATGGCGACCGGCACGACAGACGGAGCGAGCGCGAGCAAGGCACCGACCAGCGTGGCGCCGCCCTTGCCGCCACGGAATTCGTGATACAGCGGCCAGACATGGCCGGCGACCGCCGCCGCGGCGCAGGCCGCGGCGAGCCAGCCGCGATCGATGCCGGGATCGGCGCTGACGCCAGGCAATTCAAGACCCGGCAGCCAGCCCGCGGCCAGCATGCCCTTGCCGATGTCGATGGTGACGACGCCGGTCGCAAACCAGAATCCCTGCGTGCGCAGCGCATTGGTGCCGCCGGCATTGCCGCTGCCCTGCTCGCGGATGTCCACGCCGCGCAGGGCGCCGATCGCGAGCGCACCCATGATCGAGCCCAGCAGGTAGGCGAGCAGCGTCTTGAGGCCGAGTTCCAGCAAGCCGGTTGGCTCCTGCAGCAGGAAGCGGCGATTCTAGCATCGGGCGCGGCGCGCTCAGCGCGGCAGGAAGATTTCCGCGATCATGCAGCGCACGCTGCCGCCGCCGTAGCGCTCGATCACCGGAATCACCGCCGTGACGATCGTCCCGTGGCCCTCGAGCGCGCGCTGCTGCGACGTTGCCAACGAGTCCCAGGCCGTCACCGACATGGCGAGCAGCGGCTCCCCACCGCTGCTCGAGAGCGCGAGCAGATTGCCGGCGAAATCATTCATCTGGGAATTGCTGATCGCGATGAGCTCGTGGCCTGCCTGTTCGAGTTCAGCCTGCACGGTCGCACGCTGCTCCGGATCCGGAATCGCCTCAAGGCACAGCACGGCGAAGCGCGCGCCGATCGCCATCAATACGTTAGTGTGATAGACGGGCTGTGCGCCGGGGCCGCGAGCATCGAATGTCACGGTCCGGTAACCGAGCTTCACGGCGAATTCGGCGAGCGGACCCGCATGCGTGCGCGGCGACCAGCAGGCGTAGGCGATGCGGTGGCAGCGATCCAGCACCAGGCTGCCGGTGCCTTCGAGGAATTCGCCGCGTCTTTCCCAGTGGCTCAGGTCCACGGTGCGCTTAATCCGGAAACCCGCAGCCCGCAGTTGGGCGATCGGTTCCTCGCGCCGCTCGGCGCGACGGCTCGGAGCCATCAGCGGGTAGAGCACGACGCTGCCATCGGCGTGCAGGCTGAGCCAGTTGTTCGGGAAGCAGGCATCGGGCCTGGCAGGACCCGGCTTGTCGTCCGCGACATGCACCGCCACACCCGCACTCGAGAGCTGTGCTGCGAGCCGGTCGAACTCGCGCTGCGCCAGCAGCGGTACCTCGGGGCCGGCGCCGCCCTGCTGAAACCGATTCGACGCGGCGGTCTCCGGATTCGAGCCGAAGCACGCCGGCCGGATCATCAGCACCGCATCCGCGCACTGCCGCTCGGCTTGTGGTCGGGTCTTCGTCATCAGAACTCGAAACGCACGCCGAACTGGATGCGCCAGACCGACGGCAAGGCAGAGACCGAATTGAACGGCGCCGTCGGTCCGGTCTGGCCCGCGCGCGGCCGGTAAACATAGCGGTTTGAGGCCGCATCGATCGCGGCCGCGTCGAGAACCGGCGCGACGTACACAAAGCTGACCTGCCGGAGCTGGCCCCAGTCGTTGTCGATCATGTTGGCCAGGTTCTCGACGTCGAGCGTCAGCACGCCGTGCGATTTGCGCCAGATGGGCAGTTCCTGGGCGCAGCGCAGGTCCAGGATCGAGACCCAGGGACTCATGTGCGAATTGCGTGGCACGATGCGGCCCCGGTATTGCAGAAGTCCATGCTCCTCGATGAATGTTTCCGTCGCCGCCCCGAATGCCGCCGCTGCCGCATTCGCCGAAGTGTAGCTCAAGGTGGATGCGCAGCCCGCCACGCCTGCCGTCACATCGGCCGCGGTACAGAGCGCCTCGTAAATCACGTCGGTCGGGCTGGCCGGCACATAGAAAAGCGCGCGCTGACGCGCCCCCTGGCGCGGATCGCCAAATACCGGCGTCCCGGCGCCGAACGTATAGCTGTACGGCCGGCCGGAACGCCGCTCGCCGACCAGTGAAATGCTCGTCTCGCGGTCTGCAAGGAAGGCCTTGCGCCACGTCAACGCGCCCTTGAACTGGTGTTCGATCTCATAGTTCGAGGTCGAGAGCTCCGGATTGTTCGGATCAGAGACCGCGAAACTGTCCCAGTTCGACGAGGCCGTCGAGCTGGTGCCGGAATTGACGTCCTTGATGTCCTGGTGGCCATAGCCGAGGTAGGCGTCAAAACGCCCGGCGCGGGTCCGCCAGGTCTTGTTCAGGTCCACGGTGAACACATTGGCCGCGCCGGCGTTCGTATTCGTCAACTGCAGGTCCTGGATCGACGAACTGGAGCGCCCGTCGACGGCCGGACTGTAGCGCGGGCGGCCATCCGGCGCCGTGCCTGTCTGCACCAGGCGCAGGTCCCGCCACAGCACCTCGTCCTTGACGCGCGACAGGATCACGTCGGCGGTCATCCTGATGTCCCACGGCAAGATTTGCTCGATGCCGAGATTCCAGCGGTATTGCGACGGAATCTCGAAGTCCGGATCGATGGAATTGACCGGGCCGTCGCCGCGCTGCGTGGCGTGGAAATCCAGCACGTCCTGCGGCAGATCGAAACCGTCCACGTTCGACAGGGCGCTGATCAGCGCCGGGTTGCTGGCGCCCGACACGTTGGTCTGCACGACGACCACGCCGTCGTTCGAGAAGCTGTTCGCGACCCAGACATTCGGCGATCCACCGCCGAACAGGCCAAATCCGCCGTAGATGGCCGTGTCGGGACGCCACTGCCAGTTGAAGCCGATGCGCGGCATGAGCAGGTCGCGACCATCCAGCGTCGACTGATTCGAGTAGCCATAGCGGCCTGCGAAGTTGGTGTTCAGGTTCGGCTTGTCGCCGCTCGAGTACCTGTCGAGCCGCACGCCGGCCTGGAGCTTCAGGTCCGGGCCGACCTGCCATTCATCCTGTACGTAGAAGCTGTCGACGTCGAAACCGAACGCAGCCGCTCCGTCGTCGGAATTATTCGTGTAGGCATTCGTGTAGTTCAGGTTGGTCGCAACCCGGTTCTGAAAGTCCGTAATGCTCGAGAAGATGTACTGGCCTTGACTACGCGGCAGGAAAAGATTGAAGATATCGAGCATTTCCCGTTCGTATCCGACCGTGAGCGTGTGGTCGCCCAGGAAGAAGTCACCCTTCAGCTTGATCGCGTCGAGGTCATTGGTCAGGTAGTTCGCGTGCCGGAATTCATCCGGACCGATGAACATCGTGCCGCCGGCCGGCGTCCGGATCTGCATCTCCGCGAAGTCGGTGCCCTGCAACGGGTCCTGCCGGACCTCGACTTGCTTGCGAGCGAGCTTGAGTTCCGAGGAAAACCACTCGTTCCAGTCGGAAAACAGCTGCAGCGACGTCGAATCCATCGTAATCGCACGGTTGTACCAGTTCGAGGGCGCCGATATGCGATTGAGCGACTGGCTGTTATTCGAGGTGATGACCTCATTGCCCTCGCTGTGCTGATAGGCGAGCGCCGCGCGATGCAAGTCGTTGATGTTCCAGTCGACCTTCGCGAGGACTTTCTCGTCGTCCTCCGCCAGTGCCGACAGCCGGTCGCCGACATCGAAGCGATAGACATCCTGCGCGATCCGCGCTATCTGGTCGTACTCCGCCTGGGTCACGCCTGAAATCTCGATCGGGGACCCGGATCCGGCCGGGCCGAATTCCTGCGGCGCGCTGCGATCGAGTTTTTCATAGGACAGGAAGAAGAACAGCCGGTCCTGGACGATCGGACCCCCGAAGGTGCCGCCGACCGTTTCCTCATCGAATGTGAAATTCAGGTCCAGGTCCCTGCTGCGGTCCCCAACATACTCGTCGCCGCCCTTGTAGTAATACGCGGAGCCGGAGAACTCGTTGGTGCCCGACTTGGTCACGACATTGATTGTCGAGCCGCGGAAATTTCCGTATTCGACGGAGAATGGCGCGGTCAGGATCGAAACCGCCTGGATGGCCTCGATCGACAGCGGGCTGCGCTGGGTCGGATAGCCGTTGTTGTTGAGGCCGAAGTCGTCGCTCTGCCTCACGCCATCGACCGTGATCGTGTTGTAGCGATTGTTGACGCCGGCGACTTCCAGCGCATCCGAATTGGTCGGATCGACCCATGCCTTGGGATCGATGCGCACGACATCCTTGATGTCGCGGCTGATCGACGGCAGTTCGCGGATGTCCTGGGTGTCGTAACGGCTGCCCGCGCCGATCGTCACGTCCCGCTCGGCTTCGCCTTTGACCTCGACACCGGCCAGCTGCGCGATGGGCTGGGCGACCAGCGTCACCGAGGTCCGCTCGGCCAGCTTCGTGTACAGGTCCTCGACCACCGATTCCTGCATGCCTTCGGCCGACGCCGTGATCCGATAGGGGCCACCGACCCGCAGGCCGGTCGCCGAGAACTGCCCGGACGCCGTCGTCGTCACGCTTGCCGTGGTTCCGGTGGGAATGTGCACGATCGACACCTGCGCACCCGCGATCGGCCTGCCTGCGGCATCGACGACATAGCCGTTCAGCTGCGAAGTCGTTTCCTGCGCCTGCGCCGGCGGCGCGGCGGCCAGTGCAACGACCAGACCGGCGCCGATGGCGACCGCCAGCGCGGGCAGGATCGACGAAACAGCGGCCGCGAGTCGAACCGGGCGGCAGCGATGGGACATTGTGGAATGTTACAACTTGTCGGCCGCATCTCGCGACCATTCGACACGCCGGTGGCGCGTCAGAGCTGATCCACCGGCGTTCGCGGTGAAGCCTTCAGGCGGTGAGTCCCTCGGCCGCCTTTTCCGCAATCATGATCGTGGGCGCGTTGGTGTTGCCGCCGATGAGCGCCGGCATCACTGATGCATCCACGACTGACAGCCCTTCGAGACCCCGGATCCTGAGCGACGGATCGACGACTGCCATCTCGTCGTGGCCCATCCGGCAGGTTCCCACCGGATGGTAAATGGTGTCGGCGCGCCGGCGGATGCGATCGGTCAGTTCTTCATCGGATTGCCCGATGGCGTGCAACTCCACGCCCCGGTGCCGGTCGAGCGGCGCCCCGCCCATGATTTCGCGGGCGATCTTGACGCCGGCTAGCAGCGTC
>JAHFSF010000125.1 GCA_023265875.1 Gammaproteobacteria bacterium
CGAGCGAGGTGATGGCGGTGCTCTGCCTCGCGGACGGCATTCCGGATCTCAAGGCGCGCCTTGGCCGGATCGTCGTCGGCTACGGCAGCGACGGCATGCCCGTCACCGCGCGCGACGTGAAGGCGGTGGGCGCCATGGCCGCGCTGCTTTCTCAGGCGATCAAGCCCAACCTCGTGCAGACGACCGAAGGGGTGCCGGCATTCGTCCACGGTGGGCCGTTCGCGAACATCGCGCACGGCACCAACAGCATCACGGCCACGAAAGCGGCACTGTCCTATGCCGACATTGTCGTGACCGAGGCGGGATTCGCATTTGAACTCGGGGCCGAGAAATTCTTCGACATCAACTGCCGTTACGGCGGCTTTGCACCGGCCTGCACGGTGCTCGTCGTGACCATCCGCGCGCTGAAGATGCACGGCGGCAAGCCACTGGCAGAGATCGCAAAGCCCGACGTGGAAGCCCTGGTCAGGGGACTCTCGAACATGGAGAAGCACGTCGAGAACATCCGCAAGTTCGGCCAGCCCTGCATCGTTGCCATCAATCACTTCCCGACCGATTCACCGGAAGAGGTCCGCGCGGTCCAGAAGCACTGCAAGACGCTCGGCGTACAGGCGGTCGAAGCCAGGCCGTTCAGCGAGGGTGGACCGGGCTGCACGGAGCTTGCAGCGGTCGTGCGCGACCTGGTGGCAGTGAGCGAGCCCGGATTCACGCCGCTCTATGACTGGAACTCCCCGATCGAGGAGAAGATCCTGACGATTGCGCGCGAGATGTACGGTGCGCACGCCGTGGACTACACGGCGCGGGCCAGGCGCGACCGCGATCAGCTCGAGAAGGCCGGCTTCGGCAAGCTGCCCGTGTGCATCGCCAAGACCCAGCAGTCGCTGTCCGACAACCCGGCGCTGCTCGGGCGGCCGAAGGACTTCCTCGTGACCGTGCGCGAGATCCAGCTGGCTGCGGGCGCCGGCTTCGTGATCCCGATCACCGGCGAGATCATGCGCATGCCGGGCCTGCCGAAGGCGCCGATGGCGCACAATTTCGACCTCACCGACGAAGGCGAAGTCACCTTCAGCCGCTAAGCCCGCCCGGGTCGATGCCGTGCCTTGCGCAAGCTGCCGTGACCGTGTTGCGCAGCAGGCAGGCGATGGTCATCGGCCCGACGCCGCCTGGCACCGGCGTGATGGCGCCTGCGACCCGAACCGCCGCATCGAAATCGACGTCGCCAACCAGCATCTCGCGTGGCCCTGCCGGGGACGGCAGGCTCTGGCGGTTGATGCCGACGTCGATGACGATCGCTCCCGGCCGGATCCAGTCGCCCTTGATCATCTGCGGCCTGCCGATCGCCGCGATCAGGATGTCGGCGCGCCGGCATTCGTCGGCAAGCTCGCGCGTGCGTGAATGGGCAACCGTCACCGTGCAGTTCTCGCGCAACAGCAATTGCACCATCGGCTTGCCGACGATGTTGGACCGGCCGACGACCAGCGCGCGCTGACCGTTCAGGTCGCCGCCATGCTGCTTGAGCAACAGCAGGCAGCCGAGCGGCGTGCAGGGAATCATTCCGGTCCCGCGGGCCGCCAGCAGGCCCGTATTGATGACGCTGAAACCGTCGACATCTTTTCCGGGTGCAATCGCATCGATGATGACGCGCTCGTCGATCTGGCGGGGCAGGGGGAGCTGGACCAGAATGCCGTGCACCGTGGCGTCGTCGTTGAGCCGGGCGATGTGGCCGAGCAGCTCGGCCTGGGAGGTGGAGGCAGCGAGTCGCGTCTCGAAGGAGCGCATGCCCACTTCCCGTGTCTGCCGGCGCTTGTTGCGGACGTAGATTTCGCTTGCGGCATTGTCGCCGACGAGAATCACGGCGAGGCCCGGCGTGATGCCGTGACGCGCGGCGAGTGCCGCAACCTGGCGCGAAACCTCGGCCCGGACACCGGCCGCGGCCGCCCGGCCATCGATGATCCGGGCCCGGGGCGGGGTGCCGGAAGCTGCGCCGGGTCCTGACTCTGGCATCGATCCTGCCTCATGCCATACTGTTGGCCGCGAGGGTACCTGAAACCCCCGCTCAATTGCGATATCGCGAGCCATCATGAACGTCAGGCACGACGGCGAGTCCGTTCGGCAGATACAGATCGACGCGATGCGCGATGCGTCCTGCAACGTCGATACGCTCCGGGAGCGCCTGCCATGAACCCGGGCGCGGCGCCGAAACCGATCACGCAGGCGGAGCGGGACGAGATCCTCGGGATCGTGACCCGGCACCGGGACCGGCCGGGTCCGTTGATCGAGATCCTGCATGCGGTGCAGGACAGGCTGGGTTGTATTCCGCCGGAGGCGGTGCCGCTGATTGCAGGCGCACTGAACCAGTCGCGGGCCGAGGTTCACGGCGTCGTCACTTTCTATCATCACTTCCGCACGGCCCCGCGGGGCCGGCACGTCCTGCGACTGTGCCGGGCCGAGGCCTGCCAGTCGATGCGCGGCCGGGCGCTCGAACAGCACGCGATGCGGAGCCTCGGCATCGGCTTGGGCGAGACCACCCCCGATGGCGGGCTCACGCTCGAAGCCGTGTACTGCCTCGGTCTCTGCGCGTGTTCGCCGGCGGCGATGATCGATGATGAAGTACATGGACGCCTGACGCCGGAGCGGCTGGATGGGCTGCTGCGGGAAACGGGCGGGGTGAAACCATGACGGTCACGGTGTGGGTCCCGCGCGACGCGGGCGCGCTTGCGCTCGGCGCCGAAGCGATAGCGCGCGAGCTGTTGTCGGCGGCGCGCGCCAGCGGCGCCGCGATCCGGCTCCGCCGCAATGGGTCGCGGGGACTGTATTGGCTCGAGCCGCTGGTCGAGGTCGAGTGCGCCGCCGGCCGCATCGCCTATGGCCCGGTGACGGAGCGCGACGTGCCGGAGCTGCTGGAAAAGGGACTCCTGCGAGGCGACGCGCACCCGCTGCGGCTCGGGAACATCGAGGAGCTGCCGTGGCTGGCGTCGCAACAGCGACTGACGTTTGCCCGCGTCGGCCGGATCGATCCACTCGACCTTGACGATTATCGCGCCCACGGCGGATATCGTGGGCTGCTGCGCGCACTCGAGATCGGGTCCGCGGCGACGGTGGTCGAGGTCGTCGACTCCGGGTTGCGCGGTCGCGGCGGCGCGGCGTTCCCGACCGGAATCAAGTGGCAGACGGTGCTCAAGCAGCCGCCGGGCCAGAGGTACATCACCTGCAATGCCGACGAAGGCGATTCAGGGACATTCTCGGATCGCATGTTGATGGAGGGCGATCCCTTCTCGGTCATCGAGGGCATGACCATTGCGGGCATCGCGGTCAGCGCGACGTGCGGCTACATTTACCTCCGCATCGAATACCCACATGCGTTCCGGATCATGTCTGCCGCAATTGCGGCGGCTCGCCAGGCGGGCTATCTCGGCAACGACGTCTGCGGCAGCGGCCACGCCTTCGACATCGAGATACGCCTGGGCGCCGGCGCCTACATCTGTGGCGAGGAAACGTCGATGCTGGAGAGCATCGAAGGCCGCCGCGGGGAGATACGGGTGCGTCCGCCGCTGCCGGCGGAAAAAGGCCTGTTCGGGGCGCCGACCGTCGTCAACAACGTCGTGACGCTCGCGACGGTGCCGGTGGTCCTGGCTTCCGGAGCAGCTGCGTACCGTGACTTCGGCCAGGCCAGGTCCCGCGGCACGCTGCCGCTGCAGCTTGCCGGCAATGTGCGGCGCGGCGGGCTGGTCGAGCGCGCCTTCGGCCTGACCGTGCGCGAATTGCTGTACGACTACGGCGGCGGATCCGCCAGCGGCCGGCCGATCCGCGCCGCGCAGATCGGCGGACCGCTCGGGGCGTACCTGCCGGCCTCGCAGTTCGATACGCCGCTCGAATATGAAGCGCTTGCCGCGATCGGGGCCATGCTCGGGCACGGCGGCGTCGTGGTATTCGACGACACGGTCGACATGCTGGAGATGGCGAAGTACGCGATGGAGTTCTGCGCGCACGAGTCCTGCGGCAAGTGCACGCCGTGCCGCATCGGCTCGGTGCGCGGTGCCGAGGCGCTCGGGAATATCGCCCGCGGAATCAATCCCGAGGGCAATCTTGTGCTGGTCGAGGAACTCTGCGATACGATGGTGCAGGCGTCACTGTGCGGCCTCGGGGGCATGGCGCCCTTTCCAGTGCAGAGCGCATTGAAGCACTTCAGCGAGGACTTCAGGAAACGGGTTCCCGGAAGCTGACATGTACTCCATTGACCATAATGATCATGGCACGCCGGCCTCGGCGTCGACCGGGACGGTGACGCTCGAAATCGACGGCAGCACCGTGACCGTGCCGCCAGGCACCTCGGTCATGAGGGCCGCGGTACTCGCCGGCGGCCGGATTCCAAAGCTCTGCGCCACCGATACGCTGAAGGCCTTCGGTTCCTGCCGTCTGTGCCTGGTCGAGATCGAAGGCCGGCGCGGTTTTCCGGCCTCGTGCACGACCGAAGTGGCGCCCGGCATGAAGGTGCGCACCCAGTCGGAGCGGATCCAGAAACTGCGCCGTGGCGTGGTCGAGCTCTACGTATCCGACCATCCACTGGATTGCGCCAGCTGCCCGGCCGATGGACATTGCGAATTGCAGGACGCGGCGGTGGAGATCGGCGTCACGGGTTCGCGCTATGCGAGCGGCGGCGCCACGCAGCGTGGCACGCCCCAGGATGCCAGCAACCCGTATTTCGCATTCAATCCCGACCTGTGCATCGTCTGTTCGCGCTGCGTGCGGGCCTGCGATGAAGTGCAGGGCACGCTGGCGCTGACGATCGAGGGCCGCGGCTTCGAATCGCGCGTATCCGCAAGCCAGCATCAGCCATTCCTGGAGTCCGAATGCGTCTCCTGTGGCGCCTGCGTCGAGGCATGCCCGACTGCCGCGCTGATGGAGAAATCGCAGGTCGCGCTGGGAGCGCCGACGCAGGCGGTGTCGACGACCTGCGGCTACTGCGGTGTCGGCTGCTCGTTGAAAGCCGAAATGAAGGAAGCGACAGTCGTGCGCATGGTCCCGAATCGCGCCGGCAGGGCCAATCAGGGCCATGCCTGCGTCAAAGGGCGTTTCGCCTTTGGCTATGCGACGCACGCCGACCGTGTCCGCCGGCCGATGATCCGCAAGCGCATCACGGATCCCTGGCGCGAAGTGAGCTGGGACGAGGCGATCGGGCATGCCGCGGCCGAATTCCGGCGCATCCAGCAGAAGTACGGCCCGGATTCGGTCGGCGGCATCACGTCCTCGCGCTGCACCAACGAGGAAACCTTCCTGGTCCAGAAGCTGGTGCGCGCGGCGCTCGGCACCAACAACGTCGACACCTGTGCGAGGGTCTGCCACTCCGCGACCGGGTACGGGCTCAAGCACACGCTCGGCGAGTCCGCGGGCACGCAGGCCTTCACGTCGGCCATGAAAGCGGACGTGATCGTCGTGATCGGCGCCAACCCGACCGATGGGCACCCGGTCTTCGCCTCGCAGCTCAAGCGACGCCTGCGCCAGGGCGCGAAGCTCATCGTCATCGACCCGCGGGCGATCGACCTGGTGCGGACGCCACATGTCGAGGCCACCGCGCACCTGCAACTGCGCCCGGGAACGAATGTCGCGGTCATCAATGCGCTCGCGCACGTGATCGTCACCGAGGGGCTTGCCAACGACGCCTACGCGGAAGCGCGTTGCGAGGTCGAATCCTGGAAAAAATGGAAGGCGTTCATCTCGGATGCCAGCCGTTCGCCGGAGGCGACCGAGGCGATCAGCGGCGTGCCGGCCGCACTCGTGCGGACCGCAGCCCGCATCTATGCCGCGGGTCCGAACAGCGCGATCTACTACGGGCTCGGCGTGACGGAACACAGCCAGGGCACGACCATGGTCATGGGCATCGCGAACCTCGCGATGGCCACCGGCAACCTCGGCCGGGAAGGCGTGGGTGTCAGCCCGCTGCGCGGCCAGAACAACGTGCAAGGCTCCTGCGACATGGGATCGTTCCCGCACGAGTTCAGCGGTTACCGCCATGTCTCCGACAGCGCGGCACGCGGCCTGTTCGAGGCCGAATGGAATGTGAAGCTGGCGAGCGAACCGGGCCTGCGCATCCCGAACATGTTCGAAGCCGCGCTCGACGGCAGTTTCCGCGGGCTCTACATCCAGGGCGAGGACTTCGTCCAGTCGGACCCCAACACGAACCATGTCGTCGCAGCCTTGTCGGCCATGGAATGCGTGGTCGTGCAGGACCTGTTCCTGATCGAGACGGCGCGCTATGCGCATGTGTTCCTGCCGGGCGCATCGTTCCTGGAGAAGGAGGGCACCTTCACCAATGCGGAGCGGCGCATTTCACGGGTCAGAAAGGTGATGGAGCCGCTCGCGGGGCTTGCGGACTGGGAAATCACGATGCAGCTGGCGCGGGCGCTGGGCCACCCGATGCACTACGACCATCCTTCCGAGATCATGGACGAGATTGCGCGCCTGACGCCGACCTTCCGCGGTGTCAGTTACGAGAAACTCGACCGCCTTGGCAGCATCCAGTGGCCCTGCAACGATGCGGCGCCAGACGGCACGCCGACCATGCACGTGGGTACTTTCGTGCGCGGCAAGGGCAAGTTCTACCTGACGGAATACGTGGCGACCTCCGAGCGCAGCACGAGCCGCTTCCCGTTGTTGCTGACGACCGGACGCGTGCTCTTCCAGTACAACGTTGGCACGCAGACGCGCCGCACGAAGAACCTTGCCTGGCAGGCGGAAGATCGCCTCGATATCCATCCGCACGATGCCGAAAGCCGCGGCATCGCCGATGGTGACTGGGTCGGAGTCACGAGCCGGACCGGCGACACGGTCCTGCGCGCCGTCGTGTCCCGGCGCATGACGCCGGGCGTCGTCTACACGACATTCCACTTCCCGGAATCCGGCGTGAACCTGGTGACGACCGAGAATTCCGACTGGGCGACCAATTGCCCGGAGTACAAGGTCACGGCAGTGGAAGTCGTCCGGGTAGGGCAGCCGGAAGCCTGGCAGGAACGGATCCGGGCTGAACGCAGCGCCCGGCGCAGTCCAGCATTGCCGATCGCCTGAGCCGGCATCGCATCGCGATGAACATCGAACGACTGGTCGCGATGGCGAATTACATTGCCGCCTTCTTCGCCAGCGACCCGGACCCGGACGCGGCAGCCGAACAGGTGGCGAACCACCTCCGCAAATTCTGGGCACCGCGAATGCGCGAGGCCATCCGGCGCTGCGTGCAGG
>JAHFSF010000019.1 GCA_023265875.1 Gammaproteobacteria bacterium
TGAACGCTGGAGCCGTGTCATCGACGTCAACCTGACCGGAGTGTTCGCTACCTTGCGTGCGGCGGCGCGCATCATGAAGCCGCAACGATGGGGGCGACTGATCGTGACCACGTCGGTGGCCGCGTACCAGTGCGAGCCGGCCATTGGTTCGGCGTACATGGCGGCCAAGGCGGGCGCGACGCACCTGATGCACTGTGTGGCACACGAACTGGCCGCGTATAACATTACGGTCAATGCGATCGCTCCGGGGTTCTTCGTGACCAACATCGGCGGTGGTCATGCGAAGAACCAGGCGACGCAGGCGGCGATGGCGAAAGTCGTGCCGATGCACCGTGTCGGGTTTCCGGACGACATCAAGGGTCTGGCGCTGTTCCTCGCGTCGCCGGCCTCCGCGTACCTCACCGGCCAGCAGATCTCGATCGATGGTGGTTGGGCACTGGGCGCCGCCGACTGAGTACGCGGGCGCGTGTCAGGTCGGAAACTGGGCGCGGGTCGTCGCGGCGACACGCTGCGTCAGTTGCTCGAGCGGCCACTCACGCATCTTTGCGTTCAGCACCTCGATGCCCCACGGGCCCGGGTAACCGGCCGCAAGCATGGTCGCAACGAAACCGCGCACGTCGAACTCGCCCTCGCCGCACAATTGGCGGTGATTGACCGTCTCCTCGTGGAGGCTCAATGGCGACTTGAGCATGCCGTCATTGAGCTCGATGCTGCCGAGAAAACGCGCCGGGATCCGTGCGACGTCCGCGTAGGGAATGCCGAGCTTGACGACGTGCCACAGGTCGATGCAGATTCCACCGTTCCTGGCGTTGGCGCCGGACACGAGTTCGAGCGCGCCCGCGAGCGTGTTGATGTTCGCGAACGGCATGAGCTCGAACAGTATGCGGGTGCCGCGGTCGGTGGCTTCCGCGCACAGCCCCGCAAACGAGTCGATCAACTGAGGCATCGGACAGGGCGTGTTGACGAAATCGCCGACCTTGACGTGGTGGGCGCCGAACGCCGCGGCCGCGTCGAACAGCAGGCGCTTGCGCTCATCGCAAGCGGCTTTGCGGTCGCCGTCCTGGAACCACCAATCGAGGAGAAATTCGAGTTCCACGTGGGTCATGCCGTAATCATCGAGGATTCGGCGCATGTCGCGCAGTGACTGTGTCTGCAGCGTATGGTCGAGGTCCGCGTGCCAGATGCCAAAGCCGGTGAATCCCGCGCGCGCCGCCGCTGCAACCCGGTCCCGGAAATTGAACACGCTGTACTCATGGTCGGTATGCGGCCAGGCACCGCCGGCGATGGACCAGTACGAAGCGAGCAGTTGCACTTGTTTTGTCATGCTGCCGTCGCAGCGCGTCTGATCGGCGCTGTCTCCGTGAGGAAGACAGCGAGCCCCATGCCGACGATCGCGCAGCCGGCCTGCATCAGGAGCGGCGCACGCAGTCCGTACAGATCCGCCGCCCAGCCGGCGATCGCCGGCCCGCTGACACCACCGAGGATCTCGCCGAGGCCCACGACCATGCCCATCGAAGTCGCGACGTACCGGGCCGGGATCGTCTCCGACGGGATCGTGCCCATGAACAGCGGGAACGTGCCGCTCGCGGACCAGCCGATGAAGATCAACGCCGCCAGAGCGTACAGCGAACCGTTGAAATACAGCGCCGCGAGCGGCACCAAAAGCCCGATCAGGTTGAACGCCAGCACCACCGGGCGGCGCCCGTACCGATCGGAAAGTCTCGGCACGACGAAACTGAAGAAGGCGGCGGACAGGCCGAGCACGCTCATCAGCAGGCTCATCTCACCCGCCGACAGCTGTCTTGCCTTGACGTAGTAAAGCGGCAGAAACGCCCAGCCGAGCACCATCCACGCAACCATGACGATGCTCATCAGCATGCACAGCCACATATTGCGGTAGCGCAACATCTCACTGGGTCGCATGCGCCCGCCCGGCGCGGTGGCCTCCGGGTGCAGCGGGTGCGTCTTTGGCTCGTGCACGTAGCGGGCGATGAGCACCGCCATCACCAGGCCCGGAATGCCGGCGATGAAGAAAGAAATCCGCCAGCTAGAGGCAGTCGCGATCGCGACCAGCACCAGAGGTGCGGCGAACGAACCCAACAGATTGCTGCCGAAGTTCTGCAGGACGCCCATGTTGTGGCCGCGACGCGCTGCGGAGGATTCAAACGCCAGCAGCGATTGGGCAACCGGCATGAACGGCCCCTCGACGAGGCCCATCAGCATGCGTACCAGGAACAGCGCCAGGAAGGAGCTCGCCAGGCCCGACATGAACGAGCACAGGGAGAAGGCGACGACGCTCACCAGCAGGATGATCTTGCGGCGACCGGTGCCGTCGGAATACGCGCCTCCGAGGAAAGCTGCGATCGCCCACGTGAACGACAGTGCCGAGGCGATGAGCCCGACCTGCTGGTTGTTGAACTTGAGGTCGGCCGCGATCATCGGCATCAGATAGTTGGCCGCGTTGCGGTCGAAGAACAGGAAGCCAAAGGCGATGCCGAGCACCCAGATCAAGCGGGTTTCGTATTTCATCCGGCGACCGCCCCCTCACTGTTGCATCGGCGGCAATGATACGGGATTACAGCAAGTACCGGGCCTGAACCAGGCACGGTTTGCCTTCGGCAGGCGGAGATACCTATCATCGCCGTTGCCGTTCGCCAGACCGGCAGTTGAGGAGATGTCATGAGCGTGCAGGCACTGAACGCCGAGCGGCAGATCTGGGTCTACAAACAGATGCTGCGCATCCGCGAATTTGAGGAGAGCGTCAAGCGGAGCTTCACGGAGCATCCCGGCGTCATCCGCGGTCATACGCATCTGGCCGACGGCGCCGAGGCGTCGATCGTCGGCTCGCTGGTTCACTTCCGCTTGGGCGATGCGCTGCTCGCCACCTACCGCTGTCACGGTTACCCGCTGGTTCTCGGGAGCGATCCGAAAGCGATGATGGCCGAGATCTACGGCCGCGCCGATGGACTGTGCAAGGGCCTTGGTGGATCGATGCACCTGACGGACGTAGCGCATGGCTTTCTCGGCACGTCGGGCATCGTCGGCGCGGGCATCCCACATGCTGCCGGAGTGGCCTGGGCCGCGCAGATACGCAAGCGGGGTGAGGTCGTGCTCTCTTTCTTCGGCGACGGCGCCGCCAAGCAGGGCGCGTTCCACGAGACACTCAACATTGCCTCGTTGTGGAAGCTGCCGGTCGTTTTCGTCATGGAGAACAACGGCTACAACGTCGTCACATTGACCGCGCAGGAGGATGCGAATGCGGCCGCCGGCGAGCCGCTCGCGATCAAGGCGAAGGCCTACGCAATGCCAGGCGTGACCGTCGACGGGGGCGACCCGCTGGCGGTTCATGAGACCGTCGGCGAGGCTATCGAGCGCGCGCGCGCGGGCGGCGGGCCGACGCTGGTCGAGTCGAAAGTCTACCGCCTGTCGGCGCACGGCAACCTCATCGCGCCACCCGGAGTGCCGCTGCATTACCCCGAGCACGAAGCGATCGCGGTGTTTGGCAGGCGCGACGAGTACGAGGCGGCGCTGCGCGGCGACCCGGTGCCGCGCTTCCGCGGCACCCTGGTCAGCGGCGGCGTGCTGAGCTCGCGGAAGGCCGACGAGATCAAGGTGGAGGTGGCCGCTGAAATGAGCGCCGCCGTGGCGTTCGCGCTCAAGAGCCCCTTCCCCAGGCTCGAGTCCGCGCTCGAAAACGTCTACGCGTAGGCCTGCGAGGACAGATGCATGGCACAGCTTCCCTTCATCGCGGCGATCGACGCGGGCATCCACCAGGAGATGCGGCGCGACACCAGCGTCCTTTATTTCGGCCAGAATCTGGCGACGACCGAGAACCACCCATTCGTCGCGGCCTTCGGGCACGAGCGCGTGCGCGTCACCCCTATTTCCGAGACCGCGGAGATCGGCATTGCGATCGGCGCGGCCATGGCGGGCCTGCGCCCGGTGGTCGAGCTCTACATGGCCGAATTCATGCTCGTCGCCATGGACCAGGTCGTCAACGAAGCGCCGCGCTTCCGCTACATGTCGGGCGGACAGGTCAAGGTGCCGCTCGTGCTCAAGGCCGGTTTTGGTTTTGCCGCCGGCTGGGCGGGGCAGCACACCGGCTCGCTCACGGCCATGTTCATGGGCGTGCCCGGCCTCAAGGTCGTCGTCCCGTCGACGGCCGCCGATGCCAAGGGACTGATGGCGACGGCGATCCGCGATGACAACCCGGTCGTGTTCCTGCACCACTATCTGCTCACGCTCGAGCACGGCGAGGTGCCGGACGGAGAGCACCTGGTCCCGTTCGGCAAGGCCGAGATCCGGCGCGCCGGCGGCGATGTCACCGTCGTCGCCACCGGCTGGATGGTCAATCGTGCCCTCGCCGCGGCGACGAAACTCGCCGGCGAAGGCATCCAGGCGGAGGTCATCGACCCGCGCACGGTGGCACCACTGGACCTGGAGACGATCCTCGGGTCGGTCGCGAAGACCGGGCGGCTCGTGCTGGTCGATCAGGCACCCCGCCACGCCACGGTCGCGGGCATCATCGCCGGAGATGTGGCCGAGCATGGCTTCGGGTCGCTGAAGGCACCGATCATCCAGGTCACCGCACGCGACGCGACCGTGCCCTACAGCGAGCCGCTCGAGGCCTACGTCATTCCCGATGAACAACGGATCATCGCGGCGGTTCGTGGCGTGCTCGAGAACCGCCGGTGACCTTGGGCTGCGGCCGCATCGCCCCGGCCTGCAGGCAGGCCCTATAGCCGCCAGTCGCGGCCCTCGAGGATCTCGACGAGTCGCGCGAGGAATTCCGCGGCGAGGCGACCGTTTGCGACTCGGTGATCGACCGTGAGCGTGAGCTCAATCAACGCTCGTACGGTGGCAGCACCGTCCTTCGCCACGACGCAGTCGCGCTGGCGACCCACGGCGAGAATCGCCGACTCCGGCGGATTGATCATGGCGGCGAACCGGTCGGGTCCGCGGCTGCCGAGATTCGTAATGCTGAACGTCGCGCCTTCGAACTCCTCGCGCTGCAGCCAGCCCTTGCGCGCGCGATCGACGCAATCGCGGCGCCGACGCGCAAGCTCCATGAGGCCGTACCGCTCGGCGCCATGGATCACCGGGACCAGCAGACCACCCTCGATCACGACGACGAGGCCAACGTGCGCACCGCTGGCCGGGACGATGCGGGCCTCGGATAAGTCCCCGCCTCCGGAGAACGTGGCGTTCATCGCGGGAATCTCGATGAGGGCTCGCGCGACCGCCTGCAGCAGAAAATCATTCAGCGATAACTTGGGCGAGTCCGGCGGCGATGTTGCGCCGAAATCGGCGCGCAGCGCCTGCAGCGCCGTGCAGTCCACTCCGCGCTCGACCGTGAATTGCGGAACGGTGGCGTTGCTTGAGTTCATCGCCCGCGCGAGCGCCTGCTGCATGGGCGACAGCCTGAGGCCTGCCGGCCCGGGTACGGGCGACGCTGTCGGAACGCTCGCTCCGCCAATGGCCCCCGTCACGTCGGCAAGCTGCACGCGTCCGCCGGGTCCAGAGCCTGTGATCGCTCGCAGATCGACGCCATGTTCGGCCGCCGCCCGGCGCGCGAGTGGTGAGCTGCGAATGCGCCCGCCGGCCTGCGCCGGTTCCGGCGCCGACGGTGGCAGCGACGGCGCTGCCCCCGTCTCCACCCAGGCGACTCGGTCGCCGACCTTCGCCTCCTGATCCACCGGCACCAGGATCTGCTCGAGCCGCCCGCTGACCGCCGCCTCGATTTCGACGACCGATTTTTCAGTTTCGACCTCGAGCAACGGCTCGCCCATCTTCACGACTTCACCGACTCCCTTGAGCCAGCGCGTGATCCGGACCCTTTCCATCACGAGGCCGATTTTCGGGATTTCAACCGCAGCCCTGGCCACCGGGGTTACTCTCGCGCCTGCGCCGGCGCGCCCAGCAGTTCCCGTACCGCGTGCACGATCGCGCCGCTCCCTGGAAGCAATGCTTGCTCCAGCCCCGGAGCGAAGGGAATCGGGGCGAACGGACAGCCGACCCGCCCCACCGGAGCGTCAAGCTCGTCGAACAGTTCGGAGCCGATGCGTGCGGCAATCTCGGCGCCGACGCCGCCGTTAAGCACCGCCTCGTGCGCAATCACTACGCGATGTGTCTTGGATATCGACGTCGCAACGGTTGTCATATCGAGCGGCAGCAGGGTGCGAAGATCGATGACCTCGCCCGAAACGCCCACCCGCGCGAGTTCCGCGGCCGCTTCGAGGGCGCTTTGCACCATGGCCGAATACGCGATTATCGTGACGTCTGTGCCGGTGCGCGCGACCCGGGCCTTGCCGATCTCCGGCAACGGCGCGCCTTCCGCCAGCGTCTCCTTCATCGTATAGAGGCGCTTGTGCTCGATGAAGAGCACGGGGTCGCCCAGCCGAATCGCACTCTTGAGCAGCCCGTAGGCCTCGGCAGGCGCGGCGGGCGCGACCACCACGAGTCCGGGCACGTGGATGAACCACGCCTCGAGGCTTTGCGAATGCTGGGCCGCTGCGCCGCCCGCGGCACCGGCCTGCGTCCGCACAACCAGGGGCACGGCCACCTGGCCGCCCGACATGTAGCGGTACTTGGCCGTCTGATTGACGAGGCAATCCATCGCCAGAGTCGCAAAATCGATGAACATCAGCTCGAGCACGGGTTTGAGTCCGCACAGCGCCGCGCCGGTGGCGAGGCCGGTGATTGCCGCCTCGCTGATGGGCGTGTTGCGCACGCGCTTGTCGCCATACTTTTGCGCAAGGCCTCGTGTCACACCAAATGCGCCGCCGGCCGCGACGTCTTCGCCGAGCAGATGCACCGCGCCGTCGCGTGCCAGCTCCTCATCGAGCGCACGGCGGAGAATCTCGATGAAGGTGTACTGCATGCCCTCTCAGCTAGGGAATCGAATGGAGCGATGGCGAGCGGTACACATGATCGAGCACGGTCGCAGGGTCCGGGCGCGCGGCGGCGCGGGCACGTTCAACGCCCTGCAGCACTTCCTGCCTGGCACGCTCGCCGATTTCATCGAGCTCCTGCTGCGTCACGCCCTCCGCCACCAAACGGATCTTCAGGCGCTCGATCGGACATTTCTCCTTGATCGCCGCGAGCTCTTCCTTCGACCGATACGGCTGCGCGTCGCCTACGTAGTGGCCCGCCATGCGATAGGTCATGCACTCGAGCAGATACGGCCCTGCACCCCGCCGCAGTGCTGCGATCGCCTCGTGCGCCGCCGCATACACGGTCGGCAGATCGTTGCCGTCGATGGTCTTCGTGGCTATCGCGTACGGCACCGCGAAGCTGCTGACGTGCTGGACGTTCGAATGCTCTTCGCGGCTGGTGAACTCCGCATAGCCGTTGTTCTCGCATACGAACAGCAGCGGCAGCCGCCATAGGGCGGACAGGTTGAGCGTCTCATGGAATACGCCGGCGCCCGTCGTGCCATCCCCGAAGAACACCACGCTGATGGTGTTCTTGCCCTGCGCCTGCGCGGCCCAGGCGGCTCCTGCCGCAAGAGCAAGGTTGCCGCCTACGACGCCGGTCGCGCCCAATACCCCGGCACCTGAGTCCACCAGGTGCATCGACCCGCCACGCCCGCGGCACAGGCCGCTGTCCCGCCCGAGAATCTCGGCGAAGGTCCGCTCAAGATCGCTTCCCTTCGCGAGGACGTGGCCGTGTCCGCGGTGACTGGTGAACAGGACGTCGTCGCGGGAAAGATGCGCGCAGACGCCGACGGCCACCGCCTCCTGCCCGGTGGACAGATGAGGAAAGCCGGGAATCTCGCCCGCGCCAGCGAGCCGTTGTACCTGGGCTTCAAACTGCCGTATCCGGACGAGCGCATAATACATCCGCTTCCACTCGTCCAGTGTCGGCTCAGCCACGCGCAGTCCTCGCGCTGAATCGCCCCTGTCCCGCGCCGTCAGCGGTCAGCGGGGCGACCGGCGTATCGTGCCGGCCGCCCCGCTCATCGTGCGTTATTACAGGCTGTGGCTGACCGAGAACAGGAATGTCCGCGGTATGCCGGGCGCCCCATAAGCGCTGCCAGCAGCGGCAGGTACCTGGTTGGTCTTGGTCGTGTAGTACAACTCGTCCGTCAGGTTTCGGCACTCCAGCGCAATCACCCAATCCTTTTCCCCGTTCTGCCAGGCCAACCGTGCGTTCATCAGCGTATAGCTGTCGATCGTCCCGAGATCGGTGTTGGGGGCGTCGGTATACATCTTGTCCTGAGCGTTGACGTCCACGCGCGGGGTCAGTGTGCCGGCGCCCAACGACATCTCATATTGCACGCCGAGACTCCATTTGTATTTGGGCGTGTACGGCGTCACGTGGTCGAGATCGACTCCGGTGTCCGTCGAAGGGTAATTGAGGCTGCTGTAACTGAAGTCCAGGTAGCTGTACGAGCCGTCCATCTGCAGCCCGCGAATCGGCTGCCAGCTGACTTCCAGTTCGGCGCCCTCGACGTCGGCATCACCGGCATTGACCGGCGCCAGGCACGGAAAACCGAACCCGGGAGGAAACAACGCCGCGCAGTCGTTCAGCGTGAGCAGGATGTCCTTGTAGTTGCTGGTGAATACCGCCGCATTCACCCGCAAAGTATTGTCGAGGAATTGACTCTTGACGCCCAGCTCGATGGCATCGAGCGTCTCCGGCTTGAAGGTGACCGCCTGCACGTTGTAGAACGGTCGCGGATTGACGCCACCGCCCTTGTAGCCCGTGGAATATTGCAGGTAGGTCATCAGCGCATCGGTCCAGCGGTAGCTGAGGGCCGCACGGTAGTCGGTGCGATTACCCTCGAAGGTGGTAGAGACGCCATTCAGAGTGGAGATGAGACAGTTGGGAGGATTGCCCGGCGTTCCCGGCGGCCCAATGCAAGGCTGTATATCGCTGCCGTCCGGGTTGTGGCGGGCATAGGTGTAGGTCTTCTTGTCGTCGCTGTAGCGCACGCCGAGCGACAGGTCCAACTTGTCCATGAAATGGAAAATGCCGTGACCGAACACGGCCCAGTTCGTGTCGTCCGCCGGATCCGGGCCATGAATGAAATCGAATGCGACGTAGGCGAGATCAATGCGCCCGGTCTCAGGCGTTTCCTGGTCGAAGTAGAACCCGCCCACGGTGTATTCGAGCAGATCGCCTGCCTTGCCGCTCAGGCGCAATTCCTGGCTGGTCTGGTTGTGTTCGAGTGACTGGTAAAGATTCTGCAGACCGTAGGGCGTGGCGTCGGAATCGAGGGCGAAGCCGGCGTCGTATTGGCGGTAGGCCGTAATCGACTGCAGCTGCAGGGCATCGCTCAGCTTCCAGTCGATGTTCAATGCATAACCGCGCGAATTCACTTTCTGATTCGGGGCGACGCTCAGGCCGTTGTTCGGGTCGACGTAAGTGGAATAATTCACATAGGCATTGTTCGGACTCGCGGGGTCGCAGGAATTCGGACCGTAGGCGATGAAGTTGCAGCCATCCAGATTGGTGACACCAGGGAAAAATGGTGGCACCACACCCGGGGGGAACCCCGGAAGGAAGGCGACCGTGGGATACATGGAGCCACCGATGATCACCGGCACAATTGTCGGACCTACCCCGAGCAACACGTTGGCAGGCGGCTCCGAGACCTCGTTCACGGCGTCGGCGGCGAAGTTGAGCTCTACGTTCTCGTTGGGCACCCACCGAAACGCCAGGCGCCCTCCGGTGTACTTGATGCCACCATCGTGGCCGATCGTGCAGCCCGCCCCCTGCACCTGGGTGGGGAAACTCTGGGCCGCGGCCGAACCCGGGTGCGTGCAGCCGTAATCCAGGCGCGTGACAAAGCCATCGCGCGCGCGCGACACGCCGGACACGCGCGCCCACAGCTGGTCCGGAACCAGCGTGAAACTGCTCGCGGCGCGCACCGAGAGCTCGTTGTAGGAGCCGTACCCGACCTCCACGTAGGCATCGGAGTCGGCGCCGGGCTTCTTCGAATAGAGCTTGATGGCCCCGCCGATCGAGTTCTTGCCGGACAGCGTGCCCTGCGGGCCGCGCTGCACTTCGACCCGGTCGAGGTCGAGCAGGTCGAGGACCGAGCCGGTGAGTGTGGAGTAGTACACATCATCCACGTACAGGCCGACACCCGGTTCCAGGGCCGGGTTGAAGTCCGTCTGCCCCACGCCACGGATGAAGCCAATCAGCGACGGGCCGCCAAAGGCGCCGCCCTCGGTCAGGTTGACGTTGGGCGCCTGGGCCGCAATCTGCTGCACCGACACCTGGCCGCGCGATTCCAGCGTCCCGGCATCCACGGCCGTGATGGCCACCGGCGTGACCTGCAAGTTCTGCCTGACGAACTGAGCCGTGACGACGACTTCCTCGAGACCCTGCTCCTGGGTGGCTCCAGCCGCCACTTGCTGGGCGTTGACCAGCAGCGGATTCAGGCATGCTGCCGTCAGCATCGCGCCACTGATCCAGATTTTGTACTTCATCAAAGTTCCCCTTAGCTTTGAATTGGATCTACAGATACGCCGCGCCAGCTCATTCAGAGCTGAATAATGACGGACTTCAGTTCCGTGTACGACTCAATACCCTGCCGCGCCTGCTCACGGCCGAACCCCGACTGCTTGTAGCCGCCGAAAGGCAGGGCCGGGTCGATGACCGCGTGGCAGTTACCCCATACCGTGCCCGCCTTGAGCTTCGATGCGAGCCGATGCATCGTCTTAAGGTCCTTGGTCCAGATGCCTGCGGCGAGGCCGTAGCAGCTGTCGTTGGCGGCCTTGGCGACTTCGTCCAGGTCGTCGAAGCGCTGCGCCACGACCACCGGCCCGAAGATTTCCTCGCGTACCACGCTCATGTTCGCCTTGACGTTCACGAGGATCGTCGGGTTGACGTAATAACCATCCGCCGCCGGGGCATCGCCGCCAATCGCAATCGACGCGCCGTCGCGCTTGCCGGCCGCGATATAGCCCATGACTTTGTCCTTCTGCTCTTTCGAGACCAGCGGGCCCATGTGCGCCTGCGGATCGAGCGAGGGGCGCGGCTTCCAGAACCCCGTGGTGGCGGCGACCCCCTCGATCACGCGGTCGAAAATCGAGCGATGCACGAACAGCCGCGAGCCGGCGATGCAGATTTGTCCGGAGTTGAAGAAGATGGCGCCGGCAGCGCCCGGCGCGGCTTCCTCGACATTGGCATCGGGCATCACGATCACAGGCGACTTGCCGCCGAGCTCGAGCGTGACGCGCTTGAGGGTACCAGTGGCGTTGCGGTTGATGAGTTTGCCGACTTCAGTGGAGCCGGTGAAGGCGATCTTGTCGACGTCCGGATGCTTCACCAGCCGATCGCCGGCCGTGTGGCCGTTGCCGGTGACGACGTTGATGACCCCCGGCGGGAAGCCCGCTTCGGCGACAAAGTCCGCGAGCCGCAGCGCCGTGAGCGAAGTTTGTTCGGCAGGCTTCAGGATCAGTGTGCAGCCGGCGGCGAGCGCCGGGGAGATCTTCAGCGTCGCCATGATCAGCGGAAAATTCCAGGGCACGATCTGCGCGGCGACGCCGACCGGTTCACGCGCGACGTAGCTGAACACCGTGCCACGAGGGAGCGATTGCGGGTCCATGACCTCGCCACCCAGCTTCGAGGCCCAGCCGGCCATGTAGCGGAGGTGGTCGACGGAGGCGGGAATATCAACGACGGAGGCGAACCCCACCGGCTTGCCGACGTCGATGGCCTCGAGTTCGGCGAACTCGGCGGCATGCGCCTCGATCAGGTCCGCCAGTTTGTTGATGATGCGCTCACGTTTGTTGGGCGGCAGGTTCGACCAGCGGCCGTCGTCGAAAGCCGTGCGAGCGGCCGCGACGGCGCGATCGACGTCGGCATCGGAGGCATCGACGATGCGCCCTACTTCCTTGCCCGTAGAGGGGTCTTCCACCACGAGGGTGGCCCCGTGCGTGGAACGCACCCATTCATTGTTGATGAACAATGCCGGCTTGCGCGCCAGGACGCGCTTGGCGGCCGGTGAGTAGTCGAATTGCGCCAGAGAATCGGCCTGTCGGGTGACGGCCTGGACCATGGCCATGGAGCTAACCTCCCGATGCAGCACACCCACCAATTCGTCAGTGGAGCATACTAAACTGCCCGCAAGGTGCCAAGCCGCGCCTGCCGGGCTCGTTTCACCCCCTCGGGTTGTTCGGCCAGCGCCATGTGTACCGCGTAGCAGGGTTCCGGGCTACGCCTGCCGGCTGCGCCATCCCTCGTGGTAGCTGGCGCGCGCCTCGCGTGCATAGGGTACCGGCGCCACCTTGACCCGCACGTCGAGCGGCTTGTGGCGCTAGACGGTTGTCTTCTTCGTGCCGCCGCCTTCCTCGCCCCACGTGAGCGTGAGCATTTCACCCACGTTGATGCCCGGATCGACGACACCCAGTGACAACCCGCAGCGTTCGTTAAAGCTGTAGCCGCCGAACATCGACAAGCCCACGCACTTGCCGCCTTTCGTTACCTTGTCGTAGGAGGACGAGGCGTAGTTGGCGATCGGTATATCAAAATATTTGTAATTCTCCGTGCCGGGCATGAATAGCGACGCGTAGATCCTGGCGAGGTCCTCGCCGTGCCATTCGAAGGTCACTTTCTTGCGGTGCGATTGCTGGGCCTTCTTTTCCAGCGCCGTGCGACCGATAAAATCGTGGTCGAATTTGACGAAGGGGCCGTAACCGAGTTCATAGGGCGTGAGGTAATAGTCCTCGATGTTGCTGGACACGAAGCTGCCGCCGATGGAACCGGTGCCCTCGTATCCGGCCGCCGGCAACCACTCGCGATACTTCTTCATGGACGCGCCCGTATACACGGCCGGCAACGGCGAGGGAATCCAGCCCGACTCCAGGGTGTTGCTCGCGTAGGCGCGGGAACCCACCTGCACCAGGCCAAAATCGCGGCCGGCCTCCACAATGGCCTCGCGAATCTCGTCGCCCTCGGGGTAGGGACCCCAGATCTCAAGACCGGGTGCCCCGGCCATGCCATGGCGCAGGGCCCGCACCTTGCGGCCCTTGATGTTGATCGTGTCGAAGTTGAAGAACTTGATGTCCGGTACGGGTCCGCCGTTCAGCTTGTTGAGCACTTGCGCGGCGTTCGGGCCCTGGATCTGAAAGCGGTAATGCCGGCGGGTCACGGCCTTGCCGCGCGGGTGTGAGGGTGAACGGTCGTCGCGGATCACCTCGACCTTGAAGCCACCGGTCTCGGCCTGAAATTGCAGCCAGTTGACCGCAGGCGCCCGCCCGACGAACAGCAGTTCGTCCTTTGCGAGGTAGAAGAGGATTCCGTCGCCGATCACGAAGCCCTCGTGGCTGCAGGGCACCATCTGTTTGGCCTTGCCGGGCGCAAAGTTATTGAAGCTGTTGATCGTGCAGTACGACATCAGCTTCAGGGCGTCGGGCCCCTTGGCCGTCAGCTCTGCCATATGGTGCGACTGGTCAAACAGCACGGCTGTTTCGCGCCAGGCGCGCTGCTCATCCCGCCAGTTGCTGAACTCGCTGGGCACCACCGGATACACGTAGGCTCCGAGTTGCGAGTTGCGCAGCATCGCGACCGGATCACCCGCGGACGCCAGCAGGTTTTCGAGACTGGGTGTATTCATCTTGGCAGCTTCCCGCTTGGAGGACTGATGGTGCAATGATCAGCGCGCGGCTTCCCACGCGGCGATGTTCTTGCCCGTTGTCAGCAGCTGCTTCAGCAACGGCGCCGGTTGCCAGTGCATGGGGCCGAAGCGATCGCGGTACTTTAGCATACCGTCGTACAGGGTCTGCAGCCCGAGAGTCTCAGCGTAGAACATCGGGCCGCCGCGATAACGGGGGAAACCGTAGCCGGAAGTCCACACGACATCGATGTCGCTGGCGCGTTGCACGATGCCTTCCTCGAGGATGCGGAAGCCCTCGTTCAACAACGGGTAGAGGCAGCGTTCGAGGATCTCCTGCTCGGAATGCGCGCGGGGCACAATATCAAGCTGGCGTGCCCGCGCCTGCACAATCGCCAGGGCTTCGCTGTCGTCGTGGCGCGCCCGATCGCCCGGCTCGTAGCGATAGTAACCCCGGCCGTTCTTTTGTCCCAGACGGCCGGCCTCGACCAGTGCGAAATCGGCCTGATAGTAGCTCGGGTCCGGCGGGTAGCGATCGGCGTTGGCCTTATGGACGTTGACACCGACATCCACGCCGGCCATGTCCACCACCGCCAGAATCCCCATGGCCATACCCCATTGCTCGAGTACCGCATCGACCTGCCGCGGCGTTGCGCCTTCCAGGACCATACGCTCGGCTTCGCGCAGGTAACCCTCCATCATGCGGTTGCCGACGAAGCCATAGCAGACTCGCGCCAACACCGGCGTCTTGCGCAGCGTCCTGGCGAGATCCATGACCGTGCGGATGGTTTCGGCACTCGTAAATTCGGTGCGCACCACTTCGAGCAACGGCATCACGTTGGCTGGCGAGAAGAAGTGCATGCCGATCACGTCGGCGGGCCGGCTCGTGGCGCGGGCCAATTCCGTCACATCGAGCGTCGAGGTGTTGCTGGCCAGTATGGCGCCGGGCTTGAGTGCCTGATCGAGCACGCCGAAGATGCGCTTCTTCAAGCCCAAGTCCTCGAACACCGCCTCGATCACCACGTCCGTCGACGCCAGCGCCGCGTAATCCAGCGACGCGCGGATCAACGCCATGCGTTTGGGCTTGTCCACCGGTGCGAGCCGGCCGCGCCTGACCATCGATTCGTAGTTGCTGTCGATGACGCCGAGGCCGCGATCCAAGGCGTCCTGGGCGGCGTCGAGGACGGTCACCGGAATTCCGGCATTGGCAAAGCACATCGCGATGGCACCGCCCATGGTGCCGGCGCCGACGATCCCCGCGGTCTTGATGGTCCTTGGGGTCGCCTCGGGCAGACCAAGCAGTCGTCGGGTCTCGCGTTCGGCAAAGAACACGTGCACCGACCCCCGGCACTCCGGCGTCAGCTTGGTGTCGTTGGCAAGCCTTTCCTCCAGCAGCAGCCCGTCATTGAACGGCAGCCGCGCTCCCGCCGTGACCGCTTCGATCGCGGTCAGCGCCGCCGTGCGATTCGGATATTGTTCGCGGGCCTGGTCGCGAAGTTCCGCCAGGATCGACTCGCCGAGCGCCTGCGCCGTGCGCGCGGCCGTCCGGCGCGGGCCGGCACCTCGTGCCAGCAGCAGCCGCGCATAGCTCAGGGCGCCCTGCTCGAGAGGTCCGTCGATGACCTCGTCGAGAAAACCCAACGCCAGCGCCTGGTGGGTCTCCACGGGTTTGGCGCTGATGATCAATTCGAGCGCCTTCTCGATGCCAATCAGGCGCGGCAGGCGTTGCGTGCCTCCGGCACCGGGAATGACGCCGAGCGTGACTTCAGGCAGTCCGAACTTCGTGCCGGGAGCGGCGACGCGGTAGTGGCAGGCCAGGCTGAATTCGAGGCCGCCACCCAGGACGGTGCCGTGCATGGCCGCGATCACCGGGACGCTGAGTGCTTCCACGCGGGCAAACAGCGCGCGGTATTCGGCCTCCTTGGGCGGCCCGCTGAATTCATTGATGTCAGCGCCTGAAAAAAAGGTGCGACCCTCGCAACGCAGCAGCACCGCGCGCACTCCGGAAAGTTTCGCGATTGCATCCAGCGCCTCGTTCACGCCGCTGCGCACCGCGGCTGAAATGGTGTTCACCGGCGGATTGTCGACCGTAATGACGGCGACTTCGTCGACTTGAGCCATGCGGACCGGGGTCTGCGGCGTCATGAGCATCGGTTCGTCGGTGGTATAAACACGGCAAGATACTCTTATGCCGGCGGCATGGATGCAATTGGCAAGCGGCTGCGCGACGAGTGCCTGAACGTCACTGGGTTCGCGTCGACCGAACATGCTCGATCGATCCTGCACAACTGGCGGGAGGATTACAATTAGCGACGTCCGCATGGCTCACATGGCAATCTGACCCCAGGTGAATGCGCGATCAGGGGTCAGCGGAAAGGCCCCGAGGCATTAAATCTCCAGTTCTGAATTGCTCGAAAAACGGACCAGGGTCCGCGTCCGCTATGCAGAGGCGCACCGAATTAAAGGTCAGAGATCTCTACAACGGTAAGGCGCAGCTGGTGCGCGCATTCATCGCTGGCCGCCGGCGCGGCCCGCGACGAGATCCTTGACGATCTGCGCGACATGCTCGCCCTGGAAGCGGCACATGCCGAGCTCGAGCGCACTCGGCATGCGCGATTCCTCGCCCGCGCCAGTGATGCTGCTTGCGCCGTAAGGCGTACCGCCCGTCACTTCCTTCATGGTCGTGATGCCCGGCGCCGAGTAGGGCAGGCCGACGATGATCATCCCGTGGTGCAGGAGCGTCGAATGGAAGGAAGTGATCGTGGTCTCCTGCCCGCCGTGCTGGCTCTGCGTGCAGCTGAAGACGCTCGCCACTTTCCCGAGCAGCGCATTCTTCGCCCATAGCGGCCCGGTCTGGTCGAGGAAATTGCGCATCTGCGAGCACATGTTGCCGAAGCGGGTCGGTGTGCCGAACAGGATCCCGTCATAGTCCCCAAGCTCGAGCGGATCCGCGACCGGCGCCTCCTGGTCGAGCTTGTAGCCGAACTGTCGCGCGACCTCGATCGGCACGAGTTCCGGCACGCGTTTCACGGTCACGCAGATACCGCCGACCTTCGCCGCGCCTTCGGCCTCTGCGTTCGCCATCTGCTCGACGTGGCCCCAGCTGCTGTAGTAGAGGACGAGAATGCTTGCCACAGGCTCTCCCGCAGTCAGGCCGCGACTCGTGACTGCCGGCGCAGGAATGCCCTGAGCACGTCGTCGTACACGACCGGGTCATCGAGATTCGCGAGGTGTCCGGCGCCCGGCACCCAGGCACGCTGTGCGCGCGGCAGCAACTGCATCAAACGGTCCCCCGCCGCTATCCGGGCGGGCGTGTCACAAGACCCGTTCACGATCAGCACCGGCAGCGTGAGGCGCGCGAGCGCTCTGGCGTCGATGGGCGCGGCGCCTGCGGACTCCGGACCCGCGAGATCGGCGCCCGAATAACGCGCCAGCATGCGATCGAGGAGCGCGCGCGGCGCCGGATCGTCAGCGTACAAACGCATCAGCGGGTGCCCGCGCCAGGCGTGGCGGAATACGTCCATGCCGGACTTGCGCACCAGCGCGCGAAACGGCGCGAGCGACAACTCGCCGTCCGATTCCAGTTCATCGGCGCCCAGGCAGTCGGGGGGTCCGTCCAGTACCAGGCTCGTCACGCGCTGAGGAAACCGCAGTGCGACCGCGAGCGCCGCACGTGCGCCCTGCGACATGCCGACCACCACTGCCCGCTCGACCTGCACATGATCCAGCAGCGCCACCAGGTCGCCGGCATCGGCGCCGGGATCGGGGGTTCCTGTGGACTGCCCGAAACCGCGACGATCGTGACGCAACACGCGCATCGAGCCGGAAAGCCGCGCGGCCTGCGGGTCCCACATTTCCAGATCGAGCGTCCAGCCGTGAATGAAGACGATCGCGGGACCTTCGCCCTCGTCACGATAACGCAGCGAGACATCGCCGCTGCGGAAATGCCGGTCGGGCATCGGTCCCGCCTTTCGAATATCGAAAAAAAGTTCGCAAACAGGCTACGAGGGCGCGACGGCAGCGTCAAGCGTCGTGTCGGCCGGCGTCAGTGCTGCGCGCTCAGGGAAAGTCCGGGTACGCGCGCAAGTTCGGCGGAAATCTGCCGGCTCGCCTGTTTCAGCATCGCCAGCCGGTCGCGCACCAGCTTGACCTTGGTGATGCGGCGCGAGTGGCTCGAGCTATTGAGCGCCGCGACCACCCTGCCCGCCTGGTCGTGCACCGGCACCGCCACCGCGACCACGCCGTAGGCGAGCTCGTCCTCCACCGCGGAATAGCCGGTGCGGCGGCATTCTTCGATCAGCTGGCGGAGCTTTTTCGGGTCGGTCACGGTGACTTCAGTCAGCGCGACGAACTGCTGGGTGCGGAAATACGCGTCCAGGCGCTCAGGCGCCAGGCCGGCGAGCAGCACGCGGCCCATCGAAGTCACGTGCGCGGGAAAACGGCTGCCGAGATGCGCCTCGAGCCGCACCAGCGTGCGCACCGATGTGCGGGCGACATAGACGATGTCGTTGCCGTCGAGCACGGTCAGCGCCGCGGAATCGCCGGTCTGGCGCGCGAGCTCTTCCAGGTGCATCTGGGTGAGGTGCTCGATGTCCATGGACTCGAGGTAGGCCGCGCCGAGCTCCAGTACCTTGGGCCGCAGCAGGAACGAGCGGCCGTTGCGCGTTACGTAGCCGAGCTCCTCGAGTGTCAGCAGGCAACGACGCGCGGTCGCTGCCGGCAGCCGTGCGATGCCTGCGACCTCGGACAGCGTCAGCGCCGAGTGATCGCGCCCGAAAGCCCGGATTACGAGGAGCCCCTTCGCGAGACCGCCCATGGCTTCGCGGCGCGCTGCGGCTGGTGGGCGTGGCATCGGCGAAGTGTATTTCGATATGCGAAGAAACGACAGCCCGGCGGCAGCTCCGCACTTGACGGCGGGCACCGGGAGCGGTCAGCATATTCGGAAGTCGAATCTATTTTCGGTATCCGAAAAATGGAACGGGCCGGCGCGAGGGACGTGGCGGCATGAAAATCGGATCGCAGGCAACACGCAGTTCGGCGATCTCCTCGTCGAATGCCGAGACCATCGTCGTCCGTGGCCTCGACCTGTGCCGCGACCTGATCGGCCAGGTCACATTCACCGATCATGCCTGGCTCCTCGTCACCGGCGGCCTGCCGAACGCCGCGCAGCGGCGGATGCTCGATGCCGCGCTGGTCGCGATCGCGGAACACGGACTGGTGCCGAGCGTCGCGGCCGCCCGCATGACGCTCGCGGCCGCACCCGAGGCGCTGCAGGGCGCGGTCGCGGCCGGCATCCTCGGCTGCGGATCCGTGATCCTCGGCTCTGCCGAAGCCGCTGCCAGATTCCTGTCCGAAGTCATCGCGCGCGCCGCCGCAGGCGGTGCCGATGCGGCCGCGCGCGCCGTAATCATGGAGGCCCGCGCCGCGCGGCGCGCGGTGCCGGGCTATGGGCACCCGTTGCACAAGCAGTCGGATCCGCGGGTCGCGCGGCTCCTCGACATTGCGCGCGAGGCCGGTATCGCGGGCGGCCACGTGGACGCCGCGCTGCGCATCGAGAAGCTGCTGCCGGAGATCTCGGGCAAGCCGCTTGCCATGAACGTCTCCGGCGCGATCGCCGCGACCATGCTCGATGCCGGCTATCCGCTGCTTGCGGTGAAGGGCATTCCCATACTCGCGCGCACTGCGGGGCTCGTCGCCCATCTCCTCGAGGAACAGGAACGCCCGATCGGTTTCGTGCTGTCGGATACTGGCGCCGACAGTGTCGATTACGACGGCAAGGCGCCGCCCGGCTTCGTTCGGAGCGCCTGATGTTCCAGTCGGTCCTGCGCGGGGTCCGCATCGTCGAACAGGGCACGTTCATCACCGGGCCCTGCGCCGGCATGATGCTCGCCGACCTCGGCGCCGACGTGATCAAGCTCGAGAGCCCGGAAGGCGATCCTTACCGGAGCTACCAGAAGGGCCTCTACTCGCCGCATTTCCAGGCCTACAACCGCAACAAGCGCGGTCTCGTCTGCGACCTCAAGCTGCCGGCCGACCGCGAGGTCTTCGAACAACTGATCGCAAATGCCGACGTCTACATCCAGAATTTCCGCCCCGGCACGGCAGAGCGCCTGGGCGCGGGCGCGAAACGCCTGCGCGGCATCAACCCGAAGCTCGTCTACTGCTCGATAAGCGGCTTCGGCGCGGACGGCCCCTACGCCGAACGTCCGAGCTACGACTCGGTCGCGCAGGCGCTGTCCGGCTTTCTGAGCGTCGTCGTCGATCCGGCGCGGCCGCGCTTCATGGGCCCGGCGCTCGCCGATGCGATCACCGGCATCTACGCCGCGTACGGAATTCTGGGCGCGCTCTACGAGCGCTCGCACAGCGGCCAGGGACGCCTGGTCGAGGTGTCGATGCTGGAAGCGATGGCGCATTTCGCGGTCGAGCCGTTCGCGGCCTACTTCGCGCTGGGCGCCGTGCCGACCTCGAGCGACCGTCCGCGCCTCGCGCAGGCCTACATACTCCGCACCGCCGACGAACGGTTGATCGCGATCCACCTTTCCTCGCTCGAGAAATTCTGGCAGGGACTGATTGCCGCGCTCGGGGCTCCCGAACTCGGCCGCGACCCGCGCTTCAACGAGCGGCTCGCGCGCATTCAGCATTACGAAGCGCTCGGCGAAGCGCTCGATGCGCTGTTCCGCCGCCGCCCATTCGCCGAATGGGCCGCGCGGCTGGACGACAACGACGTGCCCTTCGCGCCGATCAACGGCATCGACGCGGTCGTCAACGATCCGCAGACCCGGCATCTCGGCCTGATAGTTCCGGTCGAATCGGCAAACGAGGGTGGTCGCCAGGCGGTGCGCCCGGCACTGCAGTTCGACGGCCGGCGTGCGACCGCGGTCAGCGCGGCTCCACAACTCAACGAGCACGGCGCGGCGATCCGTGCGGCGCTCGCGCGCGATCCTGCCTGGCCCGCCTCCTCGACGGACTCGGTCGCGCGCAAGGTGGCCGGATGACCAGCATGCCCCCGCAAGGCCACGCGCTCTTCCCGGCCACGCTGGTCGGCAGCATGCCGCAGCCGGACTGGCTGATCGACCGCCAGAAACTCGGCGGCCGCTATCCGCCGCGCGTGCGCGCACGGGAACTCTGGCGCATCCCGGAGCCGTATCTGGCCGAAGCCCAGGACGACGCGACCATCCTCGCGATCCGCGCGCAGGAGGAGGCCGGTCTCGACATCATCACGGACGGCGAGATCCGGCGCGAGAGCTACTCGAATCTGTTCGCGACCGCGCTCGACGGTGTCGATCTCGACAACCCGGGTATCGCGCTCGACCGCAGCGACAACCCGACGCCCGTGCCGCGGGTGGTCGGCCCGATCCGGCGCCGGCACGCGGTCGGCGTGCGCGATCTCGAATTTCTCCGTCGCCATACGACCCGCAAGGTCAAGGTCACGGTACCCGGCCCATTCACGATGTCACAGCAGGCGCAGATCGACCACTACGGCGGCAGCCGCGCAGAGGCGGCGATGGATTATGCGACCGCGCTCAATGCCGAGATCCGCGACCTGTTTGCCGCCGGCGCAGACATCGTGCAGATTGACGAGCCCTACATGCAGGCGCGGCCTGACGAGGCACGCAGCTACGGCCTGACTGCGCTCAATCGCGCGCTCGAAGGCGTACAGGGCACGACCGCCGTGCACATCTGTTTCGGCTATGCGGCGCTCGGGCACGCCCGTCCTTCGGCCTACTCCTTCCTGCCCGAACTCGCGGGCTGCCATTGCCAGCAGGTATCGCTCGAGACCGCACAGCCGAACCTCGACTGCTCTATCCTCGCGAAACTTGCGGGCAAGAAAATCATGCTCGGGGTCATCGATCTCGGCTCGCCGCAGGTCGAGACCCCGGCGATAGTGGCGACGCGCATCCGGCGCGCGCTGCCATTCGTGAAGGCGGAGGACGTTGTCGTCGCGCCGGATTGCGGAATGAAATACCTGCCGCGGGAAGTCGCGGCCGGCAAGTTGAAGTCGATGGTCGCCGGTGCGGCCATCCTGCGTGCGGAAAAATTGAACTCCTAAATTCGGAGATTGCCATGAAAAATTCCGAGGGGAACTGTCTTTCCATGCTGGTGGCCGGCCTCATCGCGATGGCGCTGTCGCTGCCGGTCCTGGCCCAGACCAGCCAGTTGGGGGAAATCGTCGTCACGGCCCGCAAGCGCGACGAGACCTACCAGGACGTACCGGTCACGGTCAACGTGTTCACGGAAGCCGCGATTGCCGACGCCGGCATCGAGAAGCCGGGCGATTTCATCGCGCTCGTTCCGAACATGACGCTGGTCGAGACTCAGAATGCCGGCAATGCATTCGTCGTCGTGCGCGGCATCTCGCAGGCGCGCAACAGCGAGCCTTCGGTCGCGGTGATCGTGGACGGCGTGCTCGAGACGAACCCCGCCGAGTTCAACAAGGAGCTGTTCGACATCCAGCAGATCGAAGTGCTGAAGGGTCCGCAGGGCGCGCTCTACGGGCGCAACGCCATCGGCGGCGCGGTGATCATCCGCACGCGCGACCCGTCGAGCGAGTTCGAAGGCATGGTCAAAGGGGGCTTCGGCAATGGCAGCGCGGTCCGCGCCCAGGCCGGCGTCAGCGGGCCGATTGGCAGTTCCGACACCCTCGCATTCCGCGCCTCCGTCAACTACTACGACACCGACGGCTACATCCCGAGCACGTTTCTCGGCGGCAAGGTAGACCCCGTCGAGGACCTGTCCGGCCGGCTGCGCTTCCTGTGGAAGCCCAACGACTCATTTACGGGCGACCTGCGCCTGGCGATGAGCAACCTCACGACGCGCGCGCTCTAT
>JAHFSF010000126.1 GCA_023265875.1 Gammaproteobacteria bacterium
TCGGCTATGAGTACGACTCCGGGCGGCTCGTCCGCATCAAGGACGCCAACGCGCCTGCAAATTCCTTCTGGCGGCTGAACGCCGAAGATGCGGCCGGCAATGTCATCGACGAAACACAGGGCGCTGCGATCCGTGTCATCACCGGCTTCAATCCGCTCACCAATGCGATGGACTATCGGCAGGCGGGCGGCGGGGCTATCCAGAATCTGGCCTATGGCTGGGATGCGAACGACAACCTGATCCGGCGGCAGGACCTGAACCAGGGCCTGACCGAGGACTTCCGCTACGACGCGCTCGACCGGCTCGATGATTCACGGCGCAATGGTGTCGTCAATCTCGACCTGAGTTACGACGCGATCGGAAACATCAACTGGAAGTCCGACGTCTGCGCGACGGCGGCACCTTGCTACGTGTATCACGCCAGCCGCAAACACGCGGCCATCACCGCAGGCAGCCAGGCCTACGGATATGACGCGAACGGCAACATGACGAGCCGCGGCGGGGCCGCCATCGGCTGGACCAGCGATAACCTGCCCGGCACGATCACGCACGCCAACGGCAACAGCAGCCAGTTCTGGCATGGCCCTGCGGGCAATCGCTGGAAACAGTTTGCGAGTCAGGCCGGCACGACCGAGACGACGATCTACGCCGGCGAACTGATGGAGAAGGTCACGCGCGCGGGTGTGACCACCTGGCGGCATTACGTGCCCGCCCCTACCGGCATGACGGCGCTGCACCTGCGTTACAACAATGGCACGCCGGCAACGACGCGCTACCTGGAGCACGATCACGAGGCAAGCACTGACAAGCTGCTGGACGCGGGCGGCAATTCATTGGTAGCCGAAAGTTTTGCTCCATTCGGACGGCGTCGTGGCGCCAACTGGAGCGGCGTGCCAGGTGCAGCGGAATCGGCGGCGATCGCCGCCGGCACGCGCGACGGCTACGCCGGCCACGAGCACCTGGACAACCTGGACCTCATTCACATGAACGGCCGGGTTTACGACCCGCACATCGGCCGCTTCATCAGCGCGGATCCCTACGTGCCGGCGCCGTTCAACGGCCAGAGCCTCAATCGCTATTCCTATGTCTGGAACAATCCACTCAGCCTGATCGATCCCAGCGGCTTCGACCCAGAACTGCCCTGCGTCGTGGGTTCCTCGGGCAATTGTGTGCAGATAACGGTCTACGGCGTGACCTGGGCCGAGTACTTCCGCTATGCCGGCGGCGCCGGTCACAGCCAGAAGGAGTCCGCGTCGCAGCGCGATCCCTGTGGCCAGGATAGTTCCTCGTTCGCCTGCGCGATGCAATCCGGCAGGCTCGTTTCCCCGGCCAGCATCGTGCTGACCGCCGGCACGCAAGCCGACTCGACCTTGTCACGCAGTGCGACCGTCGATCGGCTGCAGGGCGCCGCCGCACGTCTCGCGAATATTGCCATCAGCTCATCGCCGGTCACCTGGCTCTTTGGCGCGGATGCGGACTTCGAGTGGTTTGCGGTGCCGGACTCCGCGGCAGGCCGGGAGGGGGCTACACTTGGCAACGTCGCATATTTCTTCGGTGGCACGGCCGGCATCATCCGCAGCGGCGCCGGTCATGTCGTCGGCGCGACACCGAGCCAGATTGCACGGTCGTTCCAGGGGTTCGGGAAGTATCCCGGTGTCGATCGCTTCAAGGACATCATGCTGAAAAAAGGCACCATCATCTATGGGGGCTACCCTGGACAGAGTGCTTTCTACACGACTGCGAGTGCGCTGCGCCGCAGTGACGGAAGCGCCGAATCATTGTTTCGAGGCCTGCAGGTCAAGATTCACCGCGAATACGGCGATCGCTCGCGAGCCGCAGCGTACCTGGTTCTCGACGACACGCCGGCAGCCTTCGGGCTTGCCATCGCCAATACCAGTAATGGCGCGGGATGGCTGCCCCAGGTAGTCGTGCCCACTTACCAGCAATCGCTGCGATTGATCCATGATTTTCCACTGGGTCCCTGAAATGAAGATCAGCGTCGTCGATGGATCCATTTTGTTCGACGCGGGCTCTATTGGCCCGCACCTCGACCGGTCCGCGTTCCTGGCGACGCGCATTGGCGTGAGCGCCAGGGAAACGCTGGTCAACGAGGGCTGGGTTACGCTGGAATTCAATCCGGAGCCGGGGATCCTCGGAACCGCCAGGTTCAAGGATGATCAACTTCGCGACCTTTACTTCCTCATGCAAATTTCAGGCGACGAGGCGCGCAAGTGGACCGAGGAACTGGAACAGGAAAGAAAAGAGAAGCACGACGCGTGGCTGCGCGATGAATTGGGCGAACCGCCGTACCAATTTGCCTGGGGAAAGGTCATATCCGACTTCGATCCCCGCGGGTGGGTCAGCGAAATCATCGTAAGCTACGCGAGCGGGTCCCCGCTGCCGCGCGCTTCGAGACCAGCGGTCCATGACGCTTGAACCGCACGAAATCGACCTCACCGGACATTGGCTGTTCAAGGGCCGGAATGTCGCCGGCGACACCGCGTGTGAACGAATCGAGTGGCTCATCGCCGAGCATCTGACACTGCTCGGCACCGACGCGTCTGGCTGGAACGACCTGTATCGCGACCCGGATGACGGGAGGCTGTGGGAACTGACTTTCCCGCAGCCGGAGCTGCACGGCGGCGGCCCGCCACGCCTGACCTGCCTCTCGATCGAGCAAGCCCGCGGCAGGTATGGCACGCTCCCGGATCGTTGAGCTGGTTTTCCGGGGCAGGAGTCCATGCAGGACATCATCGTCGTCATCGGCGGCGGCCACGCCGGCGCGCAGGTCGTCGACAGCCTGCGCCGCGAGGGATTTCGGGGGCGGGTCGTGCTCGTCTGCGAGGAGCCGGTCCTGCCCTACCAGCGCCCGCCGCTGTCGAAGAAGTTCCTCGCCGGGGAACTGGAAGAGGACCGCCTGCCGATCCGGCACGCCAGCTTCTACGAAAGCATCCACTGCGAGTTGATGCTCGGCAACCGCGTCGGCACGCTCGACCCGGCTGCGCGAACATTGCGGCTTGCGGACGGCGGCCAGCTCTCTTACGACCGCCTCGTGCTCGCAGTCGGCGGCCATGCGCGGCCGTTGCGCGTGCCCGGCGTGGATCTCCCGGGCGTGCACGTATTGCGCACGATCGCGGACGTGAAGGCCATCCGCGCGCATATCACCCCTGGCGTGCGGGTCGCGATCGTCGGCGCCGGCTACATCGGCCTCGAATGCGCGGCGAGTTTCCGCAAGCTCGGCCTCGAGGTCACGGTCATCGAGATGATGGATCGCGTCATGAGCCGTGTCGTCGCGCCGGAGATGAGTCGCTTCTACGGCGACGAGCACGCACGGCACGGTGTCAAGATACTGACCGACCGGCGCGTCAGCGCGCTGTGGGGAGACGGCAGCGTCGCGGCAGTTGAGTGTTCCGACGGCACGCAGGTGCCAGCCGACCTCGTGCTGGTGGGCATCGGCCTGGTGCCGAACACGCAGCTCGCGAACGCCGCCGGCCTCCTGTGCGATGACGGCATCGCCGTTGACGGGCATTGCCGCACCAGCGATCCCGACATCTATGCGATCGGCGATTGCTGCAGCCAGCCGAGCCCGCTCTACCGGCGCCGCCTGCGGCTCGAGTCGGTGGACAACGCCTTTGAGCAGGCGCGTTCGGCCGCGGCTAACATCTGCGGCCGCCCTGTCGTGCACGACAAGACGCCGTGGTTCTGGTCCGACCAGTACGAGCTGAAGCTCCAGATCGTGGGCGTGTCACAGGATCACGATACCGTCGTCCTGCGGGGCGATCCCGAGAGCCGCGCCTTCAGCTGTTGCTACCTGCGGGACGGCGAACTGATCGCGCTCGATGCCGTCAACCACGGCAAGGACTTCATGGCCGCGCGCAAGCTGATCGCAGAACGCGTGAAGCCAGATCCCGCGCGCCTCGCCGATCCTGCGATTGCGATTAAGGACACGATTTAGGAGGTGCCGGAGTTACGGATTTCGGATTTGCGGCACAAATCCGAAATCCGTAACTCCGGCACCTTATAATTACGGCATGACGCAGGCACCGGACAAGATCGATACCGTCGACCGCGAATTCCGCGCCATGCTCGCCAAGGTGACCGGCGGCATCGCGCCGCAGGACTATGGCACGGCGTTCTGGGACTGGTGGCTGAACCTCGCCCGGTCACCCGCCAAGCAGGCGGAATTGCAGCAAAGCGCCATGAAGCAGGCGATGGACCTGTGGCGCTTCAATGCGGAGGCCCTGCGCGGCAAGCCGCTCGCGCCTGCTGAAAATGGCGACCGGCGCTTCGCGAATCCCGCCTGGCAGCAGTATCCCTTCAATGTTTTTGCGCAGGCGTTCCAGGGCGGCATGGCGCTGCTCGAGCAATCGGCGCGCGCCGTTCCCGGCGTCGAGCCGCGCAACGCGCAGCTCGTCGAGTTCGCGGCCAGGCAGGTCGCCGAGTCCCTGTCGCCGGCCAACAACCCGCTGACCAATCCGGAAGTGCTGCAGCAGACGGTCGCCGAGAAGGGGCAGAACCTCGCGCGCGGCTACAAGCATTTCCTCGATGACCTCGAACGCACCCTGTCCGGCGGCGAGGCGCCAGGCGCCGAACACTTCCGTGTCGGCGAGAAGGTCGCCGTGACCGCGGGCAAGGTTATCTGCCGCAACGACCTGATCGAGCTGATCCAGTATTCCCCGACCACGCCCGATGTGTTCGCCGAGCCGGTGCTGATCGTGCCGGCCTGGATCATGAAGTACTACATCCTCGACCTGTCACCGAAGAATTCGCTGGTCGCGTGGCTCGTGGACCAGGGGCACACGGTCTTCATGCTCTCATGGAAGAACCCGACGGCCGCGGACCGCGAGCTTGGCATGGATGATTACCTGCGCAAGGGCGTCTATGCCGCCGTGGATGTCGTGTCCGCCGTCGTTCCGAAGCGCACGATTCACGCCGTCGGCTACTGCATCGGCGGCACGCTGCTCGCGATCGCGGCAGCGGCGCTCGCGCGCAGGGACGACAAGCGCATCCGTGACGTCACGATCTTCGCCGGGCAGACCGATTTCAAGGAGCCCGGCGAGTTGTCGCTTTATATCAGCCCGGCGCAGATCGAGATGCTCGAGGCGCTGATGCAGAAAGAGGGCGTGCTCGATTCCGCCAGGATGGGCGGCGCCTTCGCGATGCTGCGCGCGCACGACCTGCTGTGGCAGCCGGCCGTCAAGTCCTACCTGAAAGGCAAGCGTGAAGGCATGATCGACCTGATGGCCTGGAACGCCGACGGCACGCGCATGCCCTGGAAGATGCACACGGAATATCTCGTCGGCCTCTATCTCAACAACGACCTGGCGGAAGGCCGGTTCAAGGTCGAGGGCGGGATCGTGCGGCTCGCGGACATCCGCGTGCCGATGTTCGTCGTCGGCACCGAGACGGATCATGTGGCGCCATGGAAATCCGTCTACAAGGTCGACCGGCTGGCCGACTCATCCGAGTTCACTTTCCTGCTGACCAGCGGCGGCCACAATGCCGGCATCGTCAGCGGCCCGGTGCATCCGAAACGCAAGCACCGCGTGCGTACGCGCACGGCCGGCGAGCCGCGGCTCGACGCCGATCAGTGGTTCGAAACGACCGCGCCGCAATCCGGATCCTGGTGGCCGGCCTGGGCCGCCTGGCTCAAGTCGCATTCGTCCGCGAAGCGCGTGGCGCCGCCTGCAATGGGGGCGTCAGCAGCCGGCTATGCGCCGATCTGCGACGCGCCCGGCGACTACGTCCGCCAGCGCTAGGGACCGGAAACGGGCGTCCAGCGCTTCGCGCGGCGCGCACCGCGATTGCTGCTCGTCTCGCCGTCGTAGGACATCGGCTGTGCCGCCGTCAATCCTGCCGGTTGTGGGTCCATTGCGTGGATGTTGATCACGGCAAGCTTCTGGCCATCCTCTTCCGTCACCGCGCCCAGATAACCGCCACAGCGCCCGCAAAAGATGAAATCCGCGGTCTCGTGCCCGAAGCGATAGCGTGTCAGCAGCTCGGGCATGGCGTGCGTGAAGCGCACGCTGCCAGCGGGATCCGAGGTATAGACGCCACCGTGCTTCAGGCAGAACGAGCACTGGCAGGCCCGCACCGACCAGGCGGCGGGCGCGAGTGCGGTGTGAAACTCGAATGCCAGCGCCCCGCAATGACAATGACCGCGATGTACGCCCATAAGGCCGATTCTACAGCGCGAGCCAGGCCGCGATGACCACGAACGCAAGTCCCGCCAGCTGTGGCAGCCGCCACTTCGAAGGCAGCACCTTCTCCATGAATATCAGCACCGTCAGCGCGACCATGGCCGTGATGTTCATCAGTCCGACCGTCGCGAGCACGGCCATCAGCGCCCAGCAACAGCCCAGGCAATAGAGCCCATGGTGCAGGCCGGCATGCAGGTCGCGCAGCGGATGGCGGATCGACGTGTACCGGACGATGAGCGCGATCGGCGAGCGGCAATGCGCCAGGCAACTCTGCTTCCACGGCGTCAGCTGATAGATGCCCGCGAGCGCAAACACTGCGACCGCGGCAGGCTTCACGAACCGCGGCCGCGGCTCGAGCCAGGATTCGATGCTTGACATCGATAGCCACGCGAGCGATCCGCTCGCTGTCCAGGCGAGCAGGTAACCGGCGACGAACAGGGACAGTCGCAGCGTGCGAACCACGGAGGTCGCGTCGCGGCTGACATTCATGGCCCACAACATCGCGACCGGGGTGATCGCCGGCGTCATCATCGCCGTCATCATCAGCGCCCACATCGCGAGGAATGGCACGAGCGGCATGCCCATCGTGCCGGGCGCGCCACCCATCATCAGCGCATCGCTGAGCGTCCCGGACCACGCCCACACGGCCAGCAGGCCGAGCGCCAGTGCGCCCGGTGCCGACTCACGCCAGGCGCTGCGATTCATCGGCACAATTCGTCAGCAGTTGCAGGCGAAATCCGCGATGAATGCGTCAGCCGCGCAGGCTGGACGGCAGATGCTCGTAATCCTCGCCACGCGGCAGCTCCTTCAGCGCCGCGAGGATC
>JAHFSF010000020.1 GCA_023265875.1 Gammaproteobacteria bacterium
CGATACGCGGGTTCATTCTTCGCGGGCGCGGGCCTCTATGCGCTGGCCGCGCTGCTGCTTGCACGTACTCCAAATTCAACGCCGCCGCCGCACGCCGATTCGCGGCCGCCGCGGCGCCTGGCCGAATTCGCAGGACTATCGGACTTTCGCGTCGCAGTGCTGGCCGCGCTCGCGTCCTATGCGGTCATGAGCTTCATCATGACCGCGACACCGATCAGCATGCACGTCGTGGACCTGCATGATGAAGTGGCGACCAAGCAGGTCATTCAGGGCCATCTGATCGCGATGTACCTGCCGTCGCTGGCGAGCGGCTGGATCATTGCGCGCCTCGGTACGCGGCCTGTCATCGTCGCCGGCGCGATGCTGATGGCCGGCTGTATCGCAATCGCTGCATTCGCAGGGCATTCCGTGTTGCACTATGCATGGGCACTGGTGCTGCTCGGCGTCGGCTGGAACCTGATGTTCATCGCCGGCACGACGCTCCTGACGGGAACCTACCGGTCGCACGAGCGCGTGCGGGTACAGACGCTGAATGACTTCATGGTGTTCGGATCCCAGGCGGTCGCATCACTGCTGGCGGGATTCGCGCTTGCCACGATCGGCTGGGAGCTGCTGAATCTGGTGGCGCTGCCATTGCTGGCAGCCGTGGTGCTTGCGGTCGCATCCGGTGCCGGCCGGCGGCCGAGTCAGCCGGCCTGATCCAGGAACCTGCGGATCCGCGCGACGACGGACGCCGCCTGGTCGCGCATTGCATGCGAGGAATCGTCATCGAGATGCAGCATCGGCTGTGACGGCGTCGTCTCCGGCGGCTGGCCGCCCACGATGACCAGGCGGCGGATCTCGCGCGGACGCGCCGCGGCGAGCTCGAGTGCCACCAGCACGCCACGCCCGCAACCGACGATGTCCGCTTCGCGCAGGCGCAGCTGGTCGAGCAGGTCGGCCATCGCGGCTGTCAGGTTCGCGACCGTCGCCCGGCCCGCCGGAGCATCGGATGCGCCGCTGCCGGGCAGGTCGGGCGCGTAAACCGAGCGATCGATCCCGAGCAGCGCGGCGCAGTGGCTGAAGTCGGCACCCGTGCCATCGTCGCCGTGCAGGAACAGCAGCGCCGTGCGCTCGTCGAATCCGCCGCTCGGAGGAAAAGCCGTCGTCAGGTGCAACTGGCCGTGGCGGCAGTCAAGGTACATGCGCCGCAGGCGAACCATGTCCGCCGCCCGCCTCGTCTTCGTCGCCATCTCCGCCTCGCCTCACCCCGGTGGGTATCATGGTGCATCATGGAGGCCGAAATGCCCAAGAACCCCCGCACATTCCTGACCGCCTGCCTGGTTTCGATCGCCTGCCTGCCGTGCGCCACCGCACAGGCGACAGGTCCCGATGACCAGGCGACCTTCGAGAAGCTGAAGTCGCTGGCCGGCACCTGGACCGGCCGGATGGAGGACCCGCTGGACGGCCCGCCGGTCACGGTGCGCTATGAGGTCGCCAGCAACGGCAAGTCGCTCGTCGAATACCAGAATCCCGGCATGAGTTTCGCCATGGTCACGGTCTACTTCCTGGCGAATGGCGCGCTGCAGGCCACCCACTACTGCGCGGCCGGCAACCAGCCAGCGTTCAAGCTCGACCGGAAATCGACCGATGAGCTGCTGCTGCTCGAATTCGCCGGCGGCACGGGCTTCGACCCGGCCAAGGATGGACACGTGCACCGCGGCGAGATCCGCTTCGTGTCGCCGGATCGCATCGAGCACAGCTGGTTTCACTATGTCGGGCCAAAAGAACTGGGCTCGACACATTGGTTCCTGCAACGCCGGGTCGAGGCTCCCGCGGAGCCGGAAGTCACGGTCGTGCTGCCCGCCTCGTGAGCCAGGCCGACGCGTCGCCGGTGATCCGGTGCCTCAGTATTCGTCGTACTTGCGTGCCTGGCCGCGCACCCGCTCAGCCGGGTATTTGAGCGCGTTCTGCCTGAGCTTCTCGCCGGCCGCCTGCAGCAGGTCGATATCGAGCCGATCGGCGAGGCGTACGAGGTAGACGAGCACGTCGGCCATCTCTTCGGCGGCCCGCCGGCGGCGGCTGTCGTCCGGTGCCGCGCTCTCTTCCTCGGTCAGCCACTGGAATAACTCCACGAGCTCGGCGGCCTCGACCGCGAGGGCCATCGACAGGTTCTTCGGGCTGTGGAACTGGTCCCAGTCGCGCTCGGCGACGAAGGCGCGCAGGCGTTCCTTCAGTTCCTCGAGGTCGCGCATGGCGACACTGTCGGCCAATCGCCGCTGTCGCGCAACGGTTCACCGTTTCGGCATTGCCAGCACCGGGCCCGGGTCGGCAGAATCAATGGCCCACGCCGGGCTTCCGCCAGGGACTCTCCTCATGTCAATGCAACTGCCTGCACGCCTGTTGACCGCATTGCTGCTGTTGGCACCCCTCGCGGGCCAGGCCGCGGATGGACCCGCGGCGCCGCTGAGCGCCGAAACGATGTGGAAGATCCAGCGCATCGGTGAGCCCGCACTCTCGCCGGATGGCAAGCAGGCCGTTTACGCGGTGACGGCCTACGACGATGAGAAAGACAAGGGTGAGGCAGACCTGTTCCTGGTATCCACCGCCGGCGGCCAGTCACGCCGCCTGACCAGCATGCCCGGCAATGATTCGGAACCGGCCTGGAGCCCGGACGGGCGCTGGATCGCTTTCGTCGCCAAGCGCGGCGAGGACAAGGAATCCCAGCTCTACGTGATTCCCACCGACGGCGGCGAGGCCACCCGCGTCGGCGATGTGCCGACCGGCGTCTCCGCGCCGAAGTGGTTTCCGGACTCGCAACGCATCGCCTTCATATCGCGGGTGTGGCCGGACCTGCCGGACTGGCAGAACGCGCGCCAGCGCATGGAGGAACGCGAAAAATCGAAGGTGAAGGCGCAGAGCTGGAACCGGCCGCCGGTCACCCGCTGGGATCACTGGATCGACGATCGCCAGGCCCATGTGTTCTCGATCCCGCTGGGTGGCGGCGCGCCGACGGCCATTACGCTCGGCAGCGGACAGGAGCTTTCGCGTGAAGAGACCAGCCGCAACACCTTCGACATATCCCCGGATGGGCAGGAAGTCGCATTCACGGCCGATATCGACCCGACTGGTGTGGATGCCAATTACGACGTCTTCGTCGTCCCCGCGACGGGTGGAAAGTCCCGCGACCTGACGCTCGACAACGTCGCCGACGATGTAGGCCCGAAGTACAGCCCCGACGGCCGCTGGCTGCTGTACACGCGCCAGACCATCAAGCGTTTCTATGCCGATTCGCACCAGGCCTGGCTCATCGACCGGAACAGTGACGCGCGCCGCCGCCTTGCCACGGACTGGGATCGCTCGCTCGAGGGATTCATCTGGGCGCCCGACTCGAAGAGCCTGTACGCGGCGATCGATGACGCTGCCACCAACCGCGTCTATCATTTCGACATCACGAGCGGCCGGCAGGCCGCAGTCACGACGAGCTCCAGTTTTTCGGGGCTCGCAATCGCAGGCAAGCCTGCGATCCTGGTCGGCATCCGCCAGTCCTTCCGCGAGCCGCCGACACTCGTGCGCATCGCGACGCGTGACGGCCAGGTGACAAAGCTTTCCGACCTCAATGACGCACTGCTCGCCGGCGTTGCCTTTGGCGATGTGGAGAGCGTGAATTACCAGGGCGCTGGCGGTGACGACATCCAGATGTGGGTCATCTATCCGCCCGGCTTCGACCCTGCAAAGAAGTACCCGCTGTACCTGCTGATGCACGGCGGACCCTTTCTCGGCGTCCAGGATGCCTGGACATTCCGCTGGAATGCGCAGGTGTTTGCGGGCTGGGGTTACGTGGTCACCTGGCACAATTTCCACGGCTCGAGCGGCTTCGGCCGGTCGTTCACCGACTCCATCGACCCCGACGGGATCACCAAGCCCTATCAGGATACGATCAAGGCCGCCGAATGGCTCGCGTCAAGGCCCTGGATCGACCATGAGCGCATGGTCGCCGGCGGCGGCAGTTACGGAGGCTTCCTGGCCGCCACCCTGCTCGGCCGGCCGCACCCCTTCAAGGCGCTGGTCGCGCATGCTGCCGTTTACAACGACTTCACCCAGTACGGATCGGACTACGGTGCCGGCAAGCGGCGCTTTTTTGAGGCCTGGGAGCGGCCCGAGGAATTCGCGCGCTACTCGCCGCACAGTTACGCCGCCAATTTCACGACGCCGACGCTGGTGCTGCACGGGCAGCTCGACCAGCGCGTGCCGCTCAACCAGGGCATCGAGCTGTTCAACACGCTGCAGAATCGCGGCGTCGAAAGCCGCCTGGTGTACTTCCCGGACGAGAATCACTGGATCCTGAAGCGCCAGAACTCCTTGTACTGGTATGGCGAGGTCCGCGACTGGCTCGAGCACTACGCTCCCGCTGGCGGCCATTGAACCAAGGAAATATCGCATGGACAGCACGCGCCGCACGATCCTGAAGGCCGGCGCCGGCACCGCGCTCGCCCTCGCCGCGGGCCGGCTCGCAGCCACGGAAGCGGCGCCCAGAACGCTGCTGGTCCTCGGCGGCACGGGCTTCATCGGCCCGCACTTGACGGAGCAGGCGCTGGCGCGCGGCTGGAAACTTACCCACTTCAATCGCGGCCGCCGTGATGCCGACGTGGAAAACGTCGAGACCCTGCTCGGCGACCGCAACGGCCAGCTCGACTCGTTGCAGGGCCGGCGCTGGGACGCGGTCGTGGACGACACCGGCTACATACCGAAGTTCGTCAGGATGTCGTCGGACCTGCTCGCGCCGAACACAGGCTATTACCTCTTTATCTCGAGCATCTCCGCCTACGCCGGCTTTTCGCAACCGAACGACGAGTCCTCGCCCCGCGGCGTGCTCGAAAATCCCGATGAGGAGCAGATCACCGATATCAGCTATGGGCCGATGAAGGCCCTTTGCGAGGACTATGTGCGGCAGGCATTCGGCACCCGCTCCTCGATCGTGCGCCCGGGCTATATCGTCGGGCCGCTGGACCCGTCGGACCGTTTCACCTATTACCCGGTTCGCGTCGCCCGTGGCGGCGAGATGGCGGTGCCGGGCACACCGGCCGACCCGATCCAGGTGATCGACGTGCGCGACCTGGCGCATTTCATGCTCGACCTGGTCGAGCGGCGCGTGGACGGTTCCTTCAACGCCGTCACGCCGCCCGGCGCGCTGACCATGGGCGGCATGACCGACACCTGCCAGCGCGTCTCCGGCGCCGACACCCGGTTCACGTGGATCGACGAGGATTTTCTCGCCAGGGAACTCAAGCCAGAGGAAATGAACTTCGCGCCATGGGGCCCGATGCGCGGCGCCGAAGCCGGTGCTGCGCTGACCGCCATTACGCGCGCGGTCGCCGAAGGCCTGCGCTCACGACCGCTCGATGAGACCTTCCGCGACACGCTGGCGTGGCATGCGACCCGCCCGGCGGAGCGGCAGGCGCAGCTTCGCTCCGGGTTGTCGCCCGAGCGCGAAGCCCGGCTGCTCGCGGCCTGGCACGCCCGCACGACCGGCTGAACTCGACGCACAGCAGCGCCGCGGGAGAGGGGTCATTCCCGGCAGTTCCTAAACTGCAAGCGAACTGGCGGGGGTGACCTCTCTCCACCGGCGCGTTGTGCGTCGTACGCAGATGCTTTTCCGGACACGCAGCTCCTGGCGGTTGTGCTTCGCGCTCGCGGGCGTAAGATTCCCGGGCGGGGCGGCGGCAAGGGGACGATCATGCGGACAGTGCGCCAGTTGCTCGATGACAAGCCGGCGGGTGTCTACACGGTGAACGCCGACGACCCGGTGCGCGCCGCAATCCAGCTGATGGCCGATCATTTCATCGGCGCGCTGCCGGTGCTGCGCGATGGCCGCCTCGCCGGCATCGTTTCCGAGCGCGATTACGCGCGCAAGGTCGTGCTGCTTGGCCGGAACTCAGCCGAGACGCTGGTCGGCACCATCATGAGCGCCCCGGTCATCCACGTGGCGCCGCACAATACCGTCAACGACTGCATGTTGCTGATGACCGACAGGCGCATCCGCCACCTGCCGGTGGTCGAAGGCGGCGAACTCATCGGCGTCATCTCGATCGGCGACTGCGTGAAGGCCGTCATCGACGAGCAGCGCCACGAGATCGAGGACCTGCGGCGCTACATCGCCGGCTGAGCGTTACCAGCTGCCGGTGTTCGGCATCGACGCCCAGGGTTCGCGGGGCGCGAGTGCGGCGCCCTTCTGCAGCAGTTCAATCGAGACATTGTCCGGCGACCGAATGAATGCCATGTGCCCGTCCCGCGGCGGGCGATTGATCGTGACACCGGCGGTCATCAGCCGCCCGCACAACGCATAGATATCGTCCACTTCATAGGCCAGATGGCCGAATGCGCGGCCCATCGTGTACTGCTCGGGATCCCAGTTCCAGGTCAACTCGACCTGTGCTTCCCCGTCGGCCGGCGCTGCCAGGAAGACAAGCGTAAAGCGCCCGCGTTCGCTGCTGTGGCGCCGCAGCTCCACGAGCCCCAGTTTGTTGCAGTAGAAGTCGAGGGACTGTTCCAGATCCGTCACGCGGACCATCGTGTGCAGGTACTTCATGCCCGGCAAGCTAGCATGCCTCGGGTCTTCAGGCGAAGCCGGCCGCGAGGCCCGCCAGCGCGCCGCCCACGATCACCCACAGCGCGTCGATACGGGTACGCTCCAGCACGACCAGGGCCGCGATCGCGATGGCAAGCGCCGGCCAGTGCGGCGCCTCGATGCCCGCCGGGAAGATGACTGCGCCGGCAAACACGACGGCGAGGCTCGCGATGACACCGACAACGGCCGCGGTGATTCCGGCAAGCGCCGCCCCGAGGCGCGGTAACGCCGTCAGCCGCTCGACGTAGGGCGCGCCGACCAGGATGAAAACGAAGGACGGCAGGAAGGTCGCCCAGGAAGCCAGCAGTGCGGTCGTGGCCGCGGTCATCGCCTGGCCCCCGGCACCAGGGGCATTCCATCCTGCCATGAATCCCACGAATTGCAGCACGATGATCAACGGGCCGGGTGTCGTTTCAGCCAGCGCAAGGCCCGCAACCGTCTCTGCCTGTGTCAGCCAGCCGTATGCCTCGACCGCCTGCTGGCTGACATAGGCGAGCACCGCGTAGGCGCCGCCGAAAGTCACGAGCGCGGCCGTCGTGAAAAACCCGTAGACCTGCGAGTAGATGGACCCGGAGCCTGTCATCGCCAGCAGTGTCGCGGCCGGCACCGCCCACAAGGAAATCCCGACGATCAGGCGGCGCCAGGGAAAGTCGATGGCGGCTCCGACAGTCGCAGTTGCGGTGTCGCGGCGGATCAATGCGCCGGTCAAGGCCGCTGCCAGCAGCACGAGCGGGAACGGCGCGAGTTTCCAGGCCAGCAGCACAAATGCCGCCACGGCGATCAACCAGTGTTCCCGGGTGGACAGTGCGCGCCGCGCGATCCGGATCCACGCGTGCAGGACAAGCGCCACCACCGTCGCCTTGAGACCGAATAGCAAAGCCGCGATCGCCGGGACTCCGCCGTAGATCGCATAGGCAAACGACAGGCCGAGCAGCAACAAGGCGGCCGGCACGATGAAGCACAAACCCGCGATGACGCCACCGGCGACGCCGTGCAGCCGCCATCCCAGGTAGATCGCGAGCTGCAGCGCTTCCGGCCCCGGCAGCAGCATGCAGAAATTCAGCGCCCGCATGAACTGCTGGTCGTCGAACCAATGCCGCCGCTCGACAACCTCGCGGTGCATGATCGCGATCTGCCCGGCCGGCCCGCCGAAGGAAATGAAGCCCAGCTTGAGCCAGAACAGGAAGGCGTCCCGGCGCGTGGCTTCGTGCATCAGGGTTCCGTGATCGGCGCGTACCAGGGCAGCGCCTTGAAGCCCGCGATCCACGCACTGATCGCCGGGAAGTCCGCGAGCCGGTAGCCGGCTGCGTCCGCGACATGCGTATAGGCGAACAGCGAAATGTCGGCCAGGGTCGGCGTGATGCCGACCAGCCAGCGCCGGCCCGCCAGGCCGCGCTCCAGCACCGCGAGCGCGTCGGCGCCGCGCTGGAAGCGTTCCTGGTAGCGCTCGCCGAGCTCGGCCGGTGTCTTCTTCAGCGACTGCAGCCAGAACCGCACGGTCGCGACGCCGGGCTCCAGCTGGTACTGCTCGAAGCACATCCATTGCCACACCAGCGCGCGCTCGTAGGGGTCCGACGGCATCAGCGCCGAGCCTTCCGCGAGATAACTGATGATCGCGTGGCTCTCGGCGATGGGGCCACGGCCCGCCACGACCAGCACCGGGATCTTGCCGTTCGGGTTGATCGCAAGAAATTCCGGCGTACGGCTCGCGCCAGCGACGATATTCATCTGCACGAGCCGGTACGGCATCCCCAATGCCTTCAGCACCAGCCGGCACTTGTAGCCATTTCCGGATGGCAGGTAGTCGTACAGGACCAGACTCAAGTGCTGGACTCCTGCAGCAGCCGGCGCGCCTCCCGGGCAGCCCGCAGGCCCGACAGATGCGCGCCATGCAGCGTGCCATAGGCCGACTGCTCGGTGTGCTCGCCGGCAAACACGATGCGCCCACCCACCGGGCGGGTCAGCAACGCCCTGGCCCCGAAGCGCCCCGGCAGGCAATGCGAGTAGGAACCGCGGCTCCACGGATCAGACGCCCAGGCGGTCGCCGATCCGCGATCGAAGTGACGCCGCAAATCACCCCCCAGCATGTCCGTCAACTCACCGAGCGCGTGCTCGATCGCGGCGGCTTCGCCTGCCGCCTCAAGTTCCTGTGCGAACCGGCCGGCCGACATCCCGACGCACACATTGCTGTCCCACAGCCTGGTCAGGTAACCCATGCCACGCCCGTCATCGCGCCGCTGCCACAGGAACTCGGTGCGTTCCGACGGAAAGACATTGCGCTTGAAGCGCAGCGCCACCTTGTTCATCAGGCCGAGCGGCAGGTCGTGATGCGCCTGCAGTACTTCCACCGGCAGGTGCGGCGCGAAGATCACGGCGCCCGCTGCGATGACCGATGCAGGCAGCGCGACGATCGCGAGGCGGGCCGATGCGGCACCCGCCGGCGATTCCACCCTGACGCCGCTGCGGTCCCAGCGGATCCGGGTCACCGGCGTGCGCAATCGCACCTCGATGTCGCGGGCGTAGTGCGCCAGCAGTGCGCCGTAACCGCGCGGTATCAACAGATCGCCGCCGCGCTCGATGAACTGGTACGAATCAAGCGTGGAATAGTTAGCCGGCTCGATGCCCTCCCACGCCGTCATGCCGGCCGCGGCCATCGGGTACCAGGGATCGGCCAGCGTCGCCTGCGTCAGCGCCGCTTCGGCGGGGATGTCGAGCCCGCGCCGGCCCGCGGCGGCCAGCTCGCGTTCGATCCGCTCGCGCACCGCCCTGAGGCCCGCGGTCTCCGCGTCGCTCATGCGTCTGGCGCCGTCGTGGATATGGCGCGGATAGCGGTCCTCGATCAACTCGAAGTCATGCTGCCGCGCATAGGCGACCCAGGGATTCACGGCGGCCGCGTGCAGCCAGGAACAACCGCGATCCCAGGGGATGCCGAGGCTCGTGTCCGTGAAGGCGCGGCCGCCGATGCGGTCGCGCGCCTCGAGCACCAGTGCGCGCAGCCCGGCTGCCTGCAATTCCAGGGCCGCCGTCAGTCCCGCGCCACCCGCGCCGATGATCACGACGTCGATCGCAGCGGGCTGCGCCAGCAGGCGTGCGCCGAAGCCGGCGAAGGCCGCAGCGATACCCATGCCCTGCAGCAGACGCCGGCGGTCCCTCGAAAAAGCTGGTCGCAAGCTCAGGCTCCGCAAATCCAGGCTCCAGAATAGCGCGCCCGCTTCTCAGCCGCCGAGCGCGTTGCGCCAGACGTGGAGCTTGCGTGCATACGACATGCCGGCATGAGCCGGGCTCGTCGAAGGTAGCGCCAGCAAGTGGAAGCTGCGCGAAGCCGGAAGCTCCTCCTGCACATGACGGCGCCATGCGATCTCGGCCTTGCGGCCATTGAAACAGATGCGCTCGATGCACGGATGCGCAGCGAGAAATGCGGCGAAGGGATTGACGACAATGGATTGTCCATCGATGCCGGAATCGAGGCTGCCGGCGCGGATACAGGAGGCGATGACATCCCAGAGAGCGATTCCGGCCGACTCGAGCCGCGCAACCCGCTGTGGGTAGGGAACGCGGGCGTCAAAGCCGCAGATCTCGCCGACGATCGGCCAGAACTGGTTCCGTGGGTGCGCATAGTACTGCCCCGCCGCGAGGGAGGCCTCGCCTGGCATGCTGCCGAGCACCAGCAAGCGGGCGCGCGGCCGGGCAATTGGCGGCAGTCCACGGATTGGTGCCTGGATTGGTGCCGGGTCGTAGTTGCGTGGTTTGGGTTTACGCAAGCTGCGAAACTACGACCCGGCAGCAGCAGTCGTCAAAAGGAAAGGCCCGCCGAAGCGGGCCTTTCATCAGCAGGGAAACGGCGCTTTACCAGCGTCCGCCGCCACCGCCGCCACCGCCACCGCCGCCACCCGAACGGAAGCCACCGCCACCGCCCGGACGGCCGCCACCACCACCCGGACGGCCGCCACCGGCGCCGCGCGGACGATCCTGCGCTTCATTGACGCGCAGCTGACGACCACCCATGTTGAAGCCGTTCAGGGCCTCGATGGCCTTGGCAGCTTCGGCCTGGGGCATTTCGACAAAGCCAAAGCCGCGCGGACGGCCGGTTTCACGATCGGACGGCAGCGCGACGGACTCGACCGTACCGTGCGCGGCGAACAGGTCGCGAACCTGTGTTTCAGTCGCCGAGAAAGGCAGGTTTCCAACGTAGATCTTCATGACTCAAGCTCTCACTTTTCATTGACAAGAGGCCGCGGACCGCCATCGAAATGATGGGCGGCGTTGGCCATTCACTACACGGCAGGAAACACGGTCGGGATCGTCTGGCGGGGCAAAGCTCTGCTAGGGCGAATCTTCGAACAGCTCCTGTCACCTGATCGCTGGCTGTCGACGATGCACCGTGGCGTCTCACAAACGCTTGAAAATGCAGGGCAAACGGGCTGCGATCGGCGCGGAGAATAACACGGGTGCCGAATCGGCACCATTTCCGCCAGGACTCGGGCCCCTTCCCGGCCAATTACTGAATCAATCCAACCGCTTGCGGAACCTGGCAACCGCCAGTGCAAACATCACCAGCAGGAACAGGAGGAGCTTGAGCAGCGGCGCCCGCATCTCCGCCAGGGTCGCGCCGCGCAGCACGATGCCGCGGATGATTTCGACGAAATGGGTCAGCGGCAAGACCTGGGCGATGGCCTGCGCCGCCGCGGGCATGCCCTCGAAGGGGAACATGAAACCCGACAGCAGGATCGACGGCAGCATCGTCACGAAAGCCATCTGGAAGGCCTGGAACTGGGTCTGGGCGATGGTCGAAATGAAGAGCCCGAGCGCGAGCGCCGCGGCGATGAAGACCAGCGCCCCCAGGTAGAGATCCACGAGGCTGCCGACCAACGGCACGCCGAACAGGGCCGCCCCCACCAGCAGGATGAGCGTCGTCTGGATCAGGCCGATGGCGACATACGGCAGCAGCTTGCCGGCCAGCAGCTGACCGCGCGTCACCGGGGTCGTGATCAGGAGCTCCAGATTGCCGCGCTCGCGTTCGCGGACGATCGCGCCCGACGTGAATATAACCATGGTCATGGACAGGATGGTGCCGACCAGCGCCGGCACGATCTGCACGGCCGTGCGTCGTGACGGGTTGTACTCGGTCCGGATCTCGAAGGATGCAACCGCGCCGGCACCGGCGCCCGCGCGACGCAGCACCGGCATGTCACGCAGACCCTGCGCCAGGTTTTCGAGTGAGGGCTGGCTGCCGTCCACGAGCAGTTGCACCGCGGGTCGGCCGCCTTCGAAGAGGCGGCGCTCGAGGTCGGCGGCAACGACGATGCCGACCCGGGCCTGGCCACTTCGCATCAACTGGCGCAGTTCGCGTTCGCTGCCGGCCTGGTGCACGACCCGTATCACCTGGGTCGCCTGCAGGTCGCCGACCAGCTGGCGGGAAAGCGACGTGCGCGACTGATCGAGCACGACCGCATCGACGTCGCGGACGTCGAAGTTGATCGCGTAGCCAAACAGCAGCATCTGCAGGATCGGCACGCCGATGATCATCCCGAAGGTGATGCGGTCGCGCGCCAGTTGCCGGGCCTCCTTCGCGGCGATCGCGAGCAAACGTTCGAGCCAGATCATGCGGCACGCTCGGCGCCCGCTTGCGGCTGGTCGCGCAGCTGGATCGCTGCGACAAACACATCCTCGAGCGTCGCCCCGACCCGCTCCACCGCCGCCTCGATGCCCTGGCCCGCAAGCAGCGCGCGCAGCTCGTCCTGCGGATTCACGGCGTCGCGCCGCATCAGCACGTGCAGCCGGTTGCCGAGCTGCGCCATGCTCCTGACCGCCGGCATGCCTGCCAGTGCGCGGCGCACGGCTGTCAGGTCGGCGCACTCGATCTCGATGACAGTCGCGTCGAGGCTGCGCGCGAGCTGCTTCGGCTCGCCTTCGGCGGCGATGCGCCCGCGATCGAGGATCGCAAGCCGGTGGCAACGCTCGGCCTCATCCATGTAATGCGTGGACACCAGGATGGTCGTGCCGCGGGAGACCAGGGCAAACAGGCTCTCCCAGAAATCGCGCCGGTTCTGCGGATCCACGCCGCTCGTCGGTTCGTCGAGCAGCAGCAGCTCCGGGTCATGCAGCGTCGCCGCAGCGAGTGCGAGCCGCTGGCGCTGGCCGCCGGAGAGCGTGCCGGCGCGCTGGTCGCTGAACGACCCGAGGTCGTAAGTCCGGATCCGGTCCTCTGTCTGCCGCCGGCGTGCCGTACGGTCGAGGCCGTAAACGCGGCACATGAATTCCAGATTCTCGGTGACCGACAGGTCATCCCACAGCGAAAAGCGCTGGGTCATGTAACCGAGCTTGCGGCGCACCGTCTCGGCCTCGCGCGGCACCGGATGGCCGAGCACGGTTGCGGTGCCGCGGGTGGGCACCAGCAGGCCACACAGCATCCGGATCGTCGTCGACTTGCCGGAACCGTTCGGGCCGAGGAAGCCGTAGATCTGCGCACGCGGCACGTCGAGGTCGATGCCATCCACGGCAACCACGGCGCCGAAATGGCGTGCCAGCGAGCGCGCGGATATGGCGAGCGTCACGGCCCGGTCCGGGTATCCCGCAGCGTCACTTCAACCGGCATGCCGGTCGGCAGACCCGCGGCCTCCGGCTCCGTCAGCACGACTTCCGCAAGGAATGACAGGCGGCTGCGATCGCGTTCATTCAGCGCGAAATAGGGCGTGAACGCCGCTTCCGACGAGATGTAGCGGATTTCGCCGCGCCAGTCACGATCCGAACCGTCCACGCGCACGATCGCCGGGCCGCCCGCCCGCACCGACGCCCGTTCCGGCTCCGGGATGAATACGCGCGCGTATGGCTGGCCGGCTGCGAGCAGCACCGCAACCGGCGCGCCGCGTGGCGGGCGCTCGCCGAGCTTGTACGGCAGGGCATCGATCACGCCCGCGCGGGGCGCGAGCACCTTGTGTCGTGCAAGGCTCAATTCCACTTCCGTGACCTGGGCGCGCGTCTCGGCCAGCTTTGCGGCCGCCTGTTGCACGATTTCGCTGCGCGTGCCGCGCTCGAGTTCCGCAAGCCGCTCGCCAGCCGCGCGCTCCTCGGCGACCGCTGTGTCTTTCAGTGCGCGCTGGCGGTCGAGCGCGCTGGCCGGCAGCATGCCGTCGGCAACCAGCTTTTCGATGCGCGCCATCTCGCTGGTCTCCGTTGCGGCCTGTCCGGACCTGCCTGCCGCCAGCGCGCGCGCCGCGCGAACCTGCTCGATGCGAGCCCCGGCGACGAGTTCGGCGTAACGTCGCTCCGCCTGGGTCTCCGCTGACCGCGCCTGCGCAAGCCGCGCTTCTGCCGCAGCCGGATCCAGCCGCAGGACCAGCTGGCCCTCGGTAACGGTCTCGCCCTCGCCAACCGCGACCTCGACGATCGGCTCCTGCGACTCGGCGACCAGTTCGACGCGGTCGCGCTCGAGCGTTCCGAGCAGGGACTGGCCGTCACCGCCGCAGGCGGCGACCGACAATGCAATTACGGCAACGGTGTGGTGCCGACGAATCATGCGATTCCCCCGTCAACCGGGAATATCCGGATAATAGCAATCATGCGCGCCGGTATCGTCATTGCGGCCTGGACCTTGCTCGCAGTCGCGCTACCCGTAAGAGCCGCCGACGGAGACAAGTCGATGATAGCGATTGCCATACATGGCGGCGCCGGTGTCATCAGCCGCGTGCTGATGACCGAGGAGCAGGAACGCGCCTATCGTACCGACCTTGGGCGTGCACTGGACGCCGGTTATGCCGTGCTGGAGGCCGGCGGGACCAGTCTCGATGCAGCGGTGGCGGCGGTCCGGATCCTGGAGGACTCGCCGTATTTCAACGCCGGCAAGGGCGCTGTATTCAACCACGCCGGTGTCAACGAGCTCGACGCCGCGATCATGGATGGAAAGACACTCAAAGCAGGCGCCGTGGCGGGTGTGCGCCATGTGCGCAACCCGATCGAGCTCGCGCGCCTGGTCATGGACCGGACCTCGCATGTACTGCTGACTGGCGAAGGCGCAGAGGAATTCGCGCTGGAACAGGGTGTCGCGCTGGTTCCCGGCAGCTACTTCTATACCGAGCGGCGCTGGCAACAACTCGAAGAGGCACGCCGCAGCGACAAGGTCGCGGCGACCGGCGAAGACATCGGTTACTTCGGCACCGTCGGCGCCGTCGCGCGCGACCGTGACGGCAATCTCGCCGCCGCGACCTCGACCGGTGGCCTCACCAACAAGCGCTGGGGCCGGGTCGGCGACTCGCCGATCATCGGCGCCGGCACCTACGCGGACAACGCTTCCTGCGCGGTATCGGCCACGGGCAGCGGCGAGTACTTCATCCGCGCGGTCGTCGCGCATGAAATCTGCGCCCGGGTCCGGCTCGGCGGCCGGAGCGCAGCCGATGCGGCGCGCGACGTCGTGCACAAGACGCTGGTCGACATCGGCGGCGATGGCGGCGTCATCGTCGTCGACAGGAACGGCGAACTGACCATGGAATTCAATACCGAGGGCATGTTCCGCGGGGCACGCGATTCGCGCGGCCGGCGCGAGATCGCGATCTACTGACCGTCGCCTTTCAGCATGTGCCGGCGGAAATAGCCGGTCTGCATGTGCTCGTATTCAGCCTGCAGCAGCCTCGACTGGTTGCGCCCGGCGTCCTTGGCCGCATACAGCGCCTGGTCCGCCAACTGCACCAGGCCCGAGGGACTCCGCCTCGCCATCGGCACGACGCAGGCGACGCCAATGCTGATCGTCAGCATCGGCGCGGCAGTCGAGCCCGCATGGGGAATATTGAGCTTGCGGACTTCTTCCAGGGTCTGTTCGGCAATACGGGCCGCATTTTCCTGCGCCGTGTCAAAGAGGATGACCGCGAATTCTTCTCCGCCATACCGGGCCGCGAGGTCCAGGGGACGTCGTGCCACACCCGCCAGCACGTCGGCGACGGCTTTCAGCGCCGCATCGCCCGCCTGATGGCCATAGCGGTCATTGAAATCCTTGAAGTGGTCGATATCGGCAAACAGCAGCGTGACCGGCCGGTGCTCGCGCACGCACTGCTGCCAGACGCGGGCCAGATGCTCGTCGAAGCGGCGGCGATTGTAGATGCCGGTGAGGCCATCGCGCTGCGCCAGTTCGTCCAACAATCGTGACTCGAGCCAGGCCGTGCGGCGCGTATGTTCCATGTTGTATGCGCCGGCAGCGCACATCAGGTTCGCGACCAGCAACATGCAGAAAAAGTTGGTCAGCACCAGGGCAGGCATATCGACGGCGATCGCAGCCGCCACATAGAAACCGATCGCGATCAGGCCCGCCACGAGCGCCGAGCGAAATGGCAGGCCCACCAGGAAATAGGCCGCGATCGTCGCGATGATCAGCCGCACGAACAGCCGGCTCTCGCCCAGACCCCAGGCCCACAACCCGAGCCAGGCGACGGCCATCAGCGCGATCGGCATCAGCGTCGCAATCAGGCGCGGATACCAGATTTCGGCCCGGCGCATGAACGTCAACGCCAATGCCAGCGCCAGCATCGGGGTCATCACGCCAAAGCGCGCGTAGCCCGGCAGCGCCGCGCCAATGGCCGGCATCACGACGTACTCGATCTGGAAGACGACCAGCAGGCTTGCGGCGACGATCGCGAGGTTGACCCGCAGGAATTTCAGGCCACCGCGAAACTGCTCGACGCGGTAGGCGGTCTCAAGTCCCGGTTCGAAACGCAGCCACCGGAATCCGCACCGCAACTGCATCGCAGCGGACGAGATCTGGATTGTGTCCTGTGCGTCGGGCTGCTGCATCAACCTGCAATTGGCCGGAGCGTGGCAGAAACGTGCATACGCTAGCCGGTCAGCCTGGTTTCGTACACCGAATGCGTCATGCCGGGCTCCGCTTCCCACTGGTTCGAAACGACTGGCATCGGCATTTCCATCCGGCTGACCAGCGCCGGGTCACCCAGATTATGTCAAATGAGGGTGCCGGCCAGATAACGATCGACGAAAGCGCGGAAATCAAGCGTGTCCGCCGCTTCGATGTCCCGCTGTTTCACCAGCGAATCCTCCGCCTCGGTCTGCAACTCGCCCAGGCGCCGCAGGTCAGGCGGATACAGGTCCCGGAAGTAATCGCGATGCAGCCGCGACATGCCGAGCGCCAGTTCGAAAAATGACACCCCCTGGCGCCGCAATTCGTCGAGCAGCCGGGCCGAGGGCAGCTGGGACGGGTCGGCAAGCTTGGCGCGCTGCAACGCGAGCGCCGTCGCATAGGGCCTCGCCCTGTCGCCCGAGTCCAGCAGCTCGCAGATACCTTCCATCTGATCCAGCAGTTCCACCGCCCAGTCGGCGAGCGGCCGCGACGCCTGCCCGGCCCACAGGCAGAGGCCCGGCTCGCGGCCACGGCTGGCGACCTGCACGTGATTGTCCTCGTAGCGGGCCGATTCTTCCGCCGCGAGCGGCGGGCTGACGCACAACAGGCAAAGCGCCGCGAATGCCTCGAGGAAGTAGAGCTTGCGCTCATTGACACCGACCGGGTCGAATGCGCCGACGTCGAGCGAGCGCATCTCGACGTACTGGACGCCAGCGCGCATCAGCGCCCGCGTCGGCCGCTCGCCGGAAAATACGATCCGCTTGGGCCGGATGAAACTGTAGTACTCGTTCTCGATCTGCAGCACGTTCGCATTCAGCTGCCGCCACTCGCCGTCCACCTCGACGCCAAGGGCCTGGTACTCGGGATGCGGCGTGGAAATCAGCCGCGACAGGTCGCGCACGTATTCCTGCAGCGAATTGACCGAGACATGCACGCCGGCCTGGCTCTTGTTGCGATAACCGAGGTCGCTCATCCGCAGCGAAGTCGCGTGGGCGCCGAGCAAGGTGCCCCGGCCCAGTGGATCGAGGTCGGCGGGCGGCTCGCGGCCCGCAAAGAAAGAACGGCAGAGCGCCGGCGAGACGCCGAACAGGTACAGGACCAGCCAGCCGAAGCGCCGGTAGTTGCGCAACAGCGCGAAGTAGGATTCGTCGATGAATGGCTGGCCGCCTTTCCTTTTTTCTTCAACTGCCTGCAGCACCGGCCAGAACTTCTCCGGGAACGAGTAATTGAAGTGCACGCCCGAGATGGCCTGCATCATGCGCCCGTAGCGCAGGCCGAGCCCCACGCGGTAAACGTGCTTCATGCGCCCGATGTTCGAGCTGCCAAACCCCGCGATCGGGATCTCGGCGTCGCCACCCAGCACGCAGGGCATGCTGGTAACCCACAGCAGTTCGTCGCCGAGATGCCGGTAGACGAACTGGTGGATGTCGCAGAGGTATTGCTGCAGCTCCCAGGTCGCGGCAAACGGGGGCGTCACCAGTTCGATGAGCGCCTCGGAATAATCGGTCGTGATATGCGGATGCGTCAGCGCCGAGCCGAGCGCGCCCGGATGCGGCGCCTGCGAGATCCTGCCCGCGGGCGTGACCCGAAGCGCCTCGCGCTCGATGCCCTTCAGTCCGCCGGCCAGCACGCCGTGTTCGCGGGAATTGACCAGGCCCGCGAGCCGGCGTTCGAACTGGCGATCCAGGCGTTGGGCGGGCATCGGTCGGGCCATTCTGCGGCCGGGGGTGAACGCAAGTCGAGTCCGGGTCCCCTTGGTGGAAACGACGGCAGGCGGTAAATTGGACGCGGCAAGCCGCCTTCAGCCGGCGTTCACCCGCCGGAAGGCATATTCGGACCATGGCAAAGGCGTTGGCGCTGCTGGTATTGACGATGTCGGCGTTCTGCTCCCAGGGCGCCGCCGCGGATTCCTTCCGCTGCGGCACGCGGTTGGTCACCGACGGCGACAGCGAGGACAAGGTCGCCGCGCTGTGCGGGCCGCCCACCGATGTCCAGCGTCGCGAAGTGCTGCGGCGGCCGGTCAGCTGGTACCGGGGACGCCCGTATTACACGTCTTACGAGCCGGTGCCGGTCCCGATCGAGTACTGGACCTACAACCTCGGCCCCAACAAGCTGATGCGGCGGCTCAAGTTCGAGGACGGCCTGCTGGTCGACATCGAGACGCTGAGCCACGGCTATTACTCCGATCGTGACTACTGAGCCGCTGATCCGGCCAATCGGGCCGGCGGATGACACGGCGATGGCCGCGATCATCCGCGAGGTCATGTCGAGTTTCGGCGCCTGTGGTCCAGGCTTCGCGATCAACGATCCGGAAGTGGATTCAATGAGCGCCAGTTACCGGGAGCCGCGTGCGGCGTTCTTCGTCGTCGAGGAACATGGGCGTGTGCTGGGCGGCGGCGGGATCGCGCCGCTCGCCGGAGCCGCTGCCGACATCTGCGAGTTGCGCAAGATGTACTTCCTGCCCGCGGCGCATGGTCGCGGGCTCGGCGAGAAGATGCTGCTGCGCTGCCTCGACGCCGCGCGCCAGCGCGGCTACCGGCGCTGTTACCTCGAGACGCTGACGGGCATGGACGCCGCAATGAAGCTCTACAGCCGGATGGGCTTCAAGCCGCTGTGCGGACCGCTCGGCAGCACCGAGCACTCTGGCTGCGACCGGCATTACCTGCTGGAACTCTGAATCGCGAGCGCGCGGTGCGAGACCCGGTCGTAACGCCAGTTCAGGAAGATCGCGCAACTGGCCAGCCCCGCAATCAGGCCGGACCAGATGCCCGCCGGGCCGGCGCCCAGGTGGATGCCGAACCACCAGGCCGCCGGGAAGCCGACCAGCCAGTAGGCCGCGAAGTTGAGCGCCATCGGCATCCTGGCGTCCTTGAAACCGCGCAGGGCGCCAGCCGCGCCGACCTGCAGGCCATCGGGAATCTGGAAGATTGCAACGAACAGCAGCAGTTGCACCGCCAGCACGCGGACCCCGGGGTCCGACGTGTAGGCGGCAGCGATGCCTTCCCGCGCCATCAGGATCACGATGGACGACAGGCTCATGATCACGCCACACATGGCGATGCCGGCCCAGCCCGCGAGGCGCGCGGCCGCGAAATCGCCGCGCCCTGCCTGGTGTCCGACATGGATCGTAGTCGCGGAATGCAGCGACAGCGGGATCATGAACATCAGCGATCCGTAGTTGATCGCGATCTGGTGCGCCGCGACGATCTCGGTCCCGAGCGTGCTCATCAGGAGTGCCGCGACTGAGAACAAGCCGCCTTCCGACACGACGGATCCGGCGATCAGCAGCCCGAGGGCCAGGATCTCGCGCAATGCCGCCGGGTCCGGGTGCTCGAAGCGCTCGAACAACGCGAAGCGTGCATAGATCGCGCGCCGGCGCTGATAGAGATGGATGGTCGCCAGCATTGCCCAATAGGCCGTGGCGGTCGCAATGCCACAGCCGGTCGAGCCCAGCGAGGTGATGCCAAGGCTGCCGCGCGTGAACAGCCAGTTGCCCGCCAGGTTGACCGTGAGGCCGACAAGTGCCGTGTACATGACCGGCCGCGTCCAGCCGATGCCTTCGCTGGTGTAGCGGTGCGCGAGGAACGCGAGCATCGCCGGCATGCCGAAACACATCGCATGCACGTATCCCGCCGCGTGCGGGATCGCGCGCGGGTCGGTGCCGAACCAGTTCAGAACCGGCACGACGCACAGCAAGGCGCCGACCAGCGGCACCGCCAGCATCTGCGACAGCCACAGGCCCTGCCGGAAACGCCGGCCGACCTCCCGGTCGCGGCCGCCGCCGTAGGCGTGCGCGACGATCGGCGAGATCGACATCAGCGTGCCGAGCCCGGTCAGCCAGAAGATCTGGTAATAACTGCCGCCGACGGCGACGCCGGCGAGCGGCCCGGGCCCGAGCCGCCCCGCCGCCACGGTGTTGGTCAGCATCATGCCGGCCAGCACCAGGTTATTGACGGCCAGCGGCCCGGCGAACCTCAGGATCGAGCGCGCGTCGCCTGGAAAGCTGCTGCGGAAACTGCCGGGTGCGGACATGGCGATCTGGTTGCCACGCCGTGGCGGGCTCGGATGGATGCTGGCATTCTACTGGATCGGGCCGCGTCCGAGCGTCCACCGGAGAACCATCATGCTGGTCGGATCGCAGCTGAAACGGGTTGCCGTCATCGGCGGTGTTCGTATCCCCTTCGCCAGGGCGCACGGCGCCTACGCCGCAGTCGGCAACCAGGAATTGCTCACCGCGTCGCTCGTGGCGGTCGTCGATCGCTACGCGCTCCGTGGTGAACGGCTCGGCGACGTCATCGCCGGCGCGGTGACCAAGCATTCGAGCCAGTGGAACCTGGCGCGCGAATCGGTGCTCGGCTCGGGCCTGGCACCGGAGACTCCCGGCCTCGACCTGCAGCGCGCCTGCGGCACGAGTCTCGAGGCGGCGATCCTGATCGGCAACAAGATCGCGCTCGGCCAGATCGATTGCGGCATCGCCGGCGGGGTGGACACGGTCAGCGATCCGCCGGTGGTGTTTTCGCGTGATTATCAGCAGCTGATGTTGCGCAGCTTCCGCGCCCGCAGCTTCGCGGAGCGCATCAAGCCCTGGTTCGGCCTGCGGCCGCGGCATTTCAAGCCGGTGCTGCCAGGCGTCGGCGAGCCGCGCACCGGCCTGTCCATGGGCCAGCACTGCGAGCGGATGGCGCGCAGCTGGCAGATCGGACGCCGGGAGCAGGATGAATTCGCCCTGGAAAGCCACCGCCGCGCCAGCCAGGCGTGGGCCGACGGCTTCATGGCGGACCTCGTCGCGCCCCATCTCGGCCTGAAGACCGACAACAATGTGCGTTCCGACACCAGCCTTGAGAAGCTCGCAAAACTCAGGCCGTCATTCGCAGCCGATGGCACGCTGACCGCCGGCAACAGCACGCCGATGACCGACGGCGCGGCCGCGGTGCTGCTGGCAAGCGAAGACTGGGCCCGCGCCCGCGGCCTGCCGGTGCTCGCGTACCTGCGCTACGGCAAGGTCGCCGCGGTCGATTTCGTCGCCGGCGAGGGCCTGCTGATGGCGCCCGCCTACGCCGTACCGCGCATGCTCGCCGACGCGGCGCTCGGGCTGCAGGACTTCGACTTCTACGAGATCCACGAGGCCTTTGCGGCACAGGTGCTGTGCACGCTGAAGGCCTGGACGTCCGCGCAGTTCTGCCGCGAACGGCTGGGGCTGCCGGCGCCGCTCGGGGCGATCGACCGGACAAAACTCAACGTCAAGGGCGGCTCCGTCGCGATCGGGCATCCGTTTGCCGCAACCGGCGCACGCTGCGTCGCCACGCTTGCCAAGCTCCTCGCCGAACGCGGCTCCGGCCGCGGCCTGATCTCGGTCTGCACCGCTGGCGGCATGGGTGTCACGGCCATCCTGGAGCGCTGAGGGCACCGGCTTGCCAATAGTTACAAATGAAACTAAATTGACACGATGAAGCGCTACATCGGTTACCCGCGTGTCGAAGGCAAGGCCTCGCGCCAGGCGCACTGCGACCTGCCGCCCGGCACCTTCGAGCGCGAGATGAGCAAGGAAGGCTTCTTCGGCCCCGCGG
>JAHFSF010000127.1 GCA_023265875.1 Gammaproteobacteria bacterium
CGATGATCGCGCTGGCCAGCGCTCGCCTGCTGGAGACGGTTGCCACGCTGGAAGGCGGCACGTCCTCGGTGGCCGCCTGCCTGAATGTGCTGATCTGCGCTGGTTTCGCGATCGCCGCACACTGGGACTTCGTCCGCAGCGAACGCAGCGTGGCGCCGACCGGTGCCGCCGAGACGGGCTCGCCGCTGGCACCGTACACGCCCTATGCGGGCCTCGTGCTGTCCGGACTTGCATTGCTCGCATTGCATTTCGGCAGGATCGGCGAACCGGGCGGTCTGCTGGCCTGGGTCGTCACGCTGTCGGCAGCGCTGCTGTTTGCGCGCCAATGGCTCGCGAACGGCGAGATGGCGGCCAACGGCGCCAATCTCGCGAAACGCGCTGCCGAAGCCCGCTTCTCGGCGCTGATCAAGAACTCCGTGGATGTCATCACGATCGTCGGCGCGGACGGTACGCTGGGCTACCTCACGCCTTCCGCCGAGCGCATCTTCGGTAAACCTGCCGATTCGCTGGTGGGCCGGACCATCGCAGACCTGGTCGCAACGGAGGATCGCGCGCGGCTGCGTGAGTTCATCACGCGCGATCTGGCTCAACCTGGCGCGTCGGCGACCTTCGAGGCCCGCATCCCGCGTGGTGCGGACAAGCATCGGCTAATCGAAATCCATGGCACCAACCTGGAATTGGAGCCGACCGTCGGCGGCCGCGTGCTGAACCTGCGCGACACGACCGACCGCAAGGGCCTCGAGGAACAGTTGCGCCGCCTTGCTTTCCACGACCCGCTGACGCTGCTCGCCAATCGGGCGCTGTTTCGCGACCGCGTCGAGCACGCGCTGGCGGTCAGCAAGCGCGGCGGCAGCGGCGTCGCCGTGCTGTTCATCGACCTCGATAACTTCAAGAAGATCAATGACAGCCTCGGCCATGGACAGGGCGATCGCGTGCTGCGCACGAGCGCGCAACGCCTCTCCAAGAGCACGCGAAACGGCGATACCGTCGCGCGCCTGGGCGGCGACGAATTCGCCGTGCTGCTCGAGAATCTGGTGGGCCAGGAAGCGGTCGTCGAGGTCGCGTCGCGCATCGTCCTGGCTCTCCAGGAGCCCTTCGCTTTCCTGGGCAGCGACCTGCGGGTAGCGGCGAGCGTCGGCGTCGCATTCGCGACGCCGAACGATGGCGTCGAGGAATTGATGCGCAACGCCGACGTGGCAATGTATTCAGCCAAGATGCAGGGCAAGGCCCGCTACGTGATCTTCCGGCCCGAGATGCAGCATGCCGCGCACAAGCGCCTGGAGGTCGAGGCCGAGTTGTCGCGCGCACTGACCGAAAACCAGTTCCGGATCCACTACCAGCCGATCGTCGAGCTGCACTCCGGTTACCTGCTAGGCGTCGAGGCGCTCGTGCGCTGGCAGCATCCGCAGCGCGGCCTGGTCGCGCCGGCCGAGTTCATCGGCGTGGCCGAGGACTCCGGGCAGTTGATTGCGCTCGGTCGCTGGGTGTTGCGCCAGGCTTGCAGGGAAGTTCGGGCCTGGCAGCACAAGCTGCCCGAGGGGCGCCAGGTGCGAGTTGCGGTCAACGCCTCGGTCGGCCAGCTTGAGCAGTCGGATCTCGTCGCTGACGTGAGCCACGCGTTGCAGGAGTCCGGGCTAGACCCCGGTTGCCTGGTCATCGAGATCACCGAAAGCGTGCTGATGCAGAACACCGAGGAAACCCTCGCCAGGCTGACGCGCCTCAAGAAGCTCGGCGTGCGTCTCGCCATCGACGATTTCGGCACCGGCTACTCGTCGCTTTCGTACCTGCACCGGTTCCCGATCGACATCCTGAAGATCGACCGCTCCTTCATCGAGCGCCTGGGTAGCGTCGAGGACGGCGCGGCGCTTGCGCGCGCGATCATCATGCTCGGCGACACATTGGGCCTGGAAGTCGTCGCCGAAGGCATTGAGCTCGAACATCAGCAACGCAAGCTGATCGAACTCGGCTGCGTTGCGGGCCAGGGTTACTACTACTCGCGGCCCGCGCTGCTGCACGAGCTGGAATACTCGGTGCACATGCAGCGCCGCCGCACGATGGCCGATACGCTGCCACAGGGCACCCGCTTCACGGCGACCGGGCGATTCATGGCCGGCGATCTCAGAATGCCGGATCCAGAGCCAGCTGCGACAGGAACCTTTGGGCTCGAACTGAATCTAAAAAGAACCTGAATAACAATAACTTACTTCAGGCCGATATCAATGCAAGGACTGTTGTAACGCTTCATGCGGAGCGGTAAAACCGTTACCCTAGGCGCGCTTTTTTGATGCGGGGTCTCGGTACCTTCATGAGCGGCCGGCTACATATCTCGACCTTCGGCTGCCAGATGAATGAATACGACTCAATGCGCATGGCCGACCTGCTCCGCGAATCGGCGGCTCTCGAACTGACCAGCGATCCGACGCAGGCCGACGTGATCCTGCTGAATACCTGCTCGGTGCGGGAAAAGGCCCAGGAAAAGGTGTTTTCGGAACTCGGCCGGTGGCGGCTGTTGAAGCGTGCAAGACCGGGCCTCGTGATCGGCGTCGGCGGCTGCGTCGCGAGCCAGGAAGGCGAGGGGATCCTCAAGCGCGCGCCATTCGTGGATCTGGTGTTCGGGCCGCAGACGATCCAGCGGCTGCCGGCGATGATCGCGGCATTGCGCATGACCGGCGTGCCGCAGGTCGATGTCTCCTTCCCGGAAATCGAGAAATTCGACCGCTTGCCCCAGCCGCGCGCTGCGGGCGCCACGGCCTTCGTATCGATCATGGAAGGCTGCAGCAAGTACTGCACCTTCTGCGTCGTGCCATATACGCGCGGCGAGGAGATGAGCCGGCCATTCACCCAGGTCCTCGCCGAGGTCGAGGCACTGGTCGCACAGGGCGTGCGGGAAGTCACGCTGCTCGGCCAGAACGTCAACGCCTATCGCGGTGCCATGGCCGCTGGTGCGGCCTGCGACCTGGCGACGCTGATCCGGCACCTGGCGCGCGTTCGCGAACTCGAGCGCATCCGGTTCATTACCTCACACCCGGTGGAATTCACCGATGCCCTGGTCGAGGCCTATGCCGACGTGCCGAAACTCGCGAACTACCTGCACCTGCCGGTACAGAGCGGATCGGACCGCATCCTGGCGATGATGAAGCGCGGCTACACGCGGCTCGAGTACAAACAGAAGATCCGTCGCCTGCGCGCGGTGCGCCCCGGCATCAGCCTGTCATCGGATTTCATCGTCGGCTTTCCGGGGGAAACCGAGGCGGACTTCAGCCAGACGATGGACCTGGTTGCGGAGCTGGATTTCGACCAGTCGTTCAGCTTCATCTACAGCCGCAGGCCGGGTACGCCGGCCGCCGCGCTTCCGGACGCGGTGACCGGCGAGGTCAAGCAGGAGCGGCTCGCACGGCTGCAGGATCGACTCAACACCCAGGCGCGGCGCATCAGCGACGGCATGGTCGGCGGCGTGCAGCGCGTGCTGGTGGAAAAGCCGGCGCGCCGCAACCCGCGCCAGCTCGCGGGCCGCACGGAAAACATGCGCTGGGTCAATTTCGACGGGCCGGCCACGCTGATCGACCGGTTCGCCGAAGTGCGGATCACCGAGGCCATGGCGAATTCACTGCGCGGCCGGCTGGTCGCTTGAGTACCGGCCCGGAATCCAGCGTCGACTTTGGTGCCGCGGACAATGCCCGCATCGCGGCGCTGTGCGGTCCACTCGACGAGAACCTGCACCAGATCGAGAATCGCCTTGCCGTCGAGATCCGCCACCGGTCGGGGCGATTCCTGGTGGCCGGCGCCAATGCCGAGGCCGGCGCTGCCGTGCTGCGGCTGCTGTATGAGCGTGCGGGCACCAGCGCCGTGGCGCCGGCAGACGTTCATCTCGCGATCCAGGAATCGGGCATGGGCGGCGCGACTGCGGAGGACGCGCTGGCCGTGCAGACCTTGCGCGGCCGCATCCGCGGCCGCGGGCCGAGCCAGCAGGAATACCTGCGCAACATCCGCGGGCACGACCTGACTCTCGGCATCGGGCCGGCCGGCACCGGCAAGACCTATCTCGCCGTCGCCTGCGCAGTCGAGGCCCTGCAGCGCGAGGCGGTGCGCCGCATCGTGCTCGTGCGGCCTGCGGTCGAGGCCGGCGAGCGCCTCGGATTCCTGCCGGGGGACATGTCGCAGAAGATCGACCCTTACCTGCGCCCGATGTACGACGCGCTCTACGAGATGATCGGCTTCGACCGTGTTGCCCGACTCGTTGATCGCGCGGTCATCGAGATCGCGCCGATTGCGTTCATGCGCGGCCGCACGCTGAACGACGCCTTCATCATCCTCGACGAGGCCCAGAACACGACGGTCGAGCAGATGAAGATGTTCCTGACCCGCATCGGCTTCGGTTCGCGCGCCGTCGTGACTGGCGACATCACGCAGACCGACCTGCCGGCGCACCGCCAGTCGGGCCTGCGCAATGCGCTCGAGGTGCTGGACGGCGTGCCGGGCATCGCGGTGACGCGATTTACTGCGCGCGACGTCGTGCGTCACCCGCTGGTCCAGCGCATCGTCGAGGCCTACGAACGCGAGTCCGGCGATGGCAGCGGAACATGACGCTCGAAGTCGTGCTGCGTTACCGCACGCGCCGGCCATGGGCGCCGGGGCCCGGCACGCTGCGCAACTGGGCGCTGGCCGCAGCTCGCGGCACGGACGGCGTACTCGGCATCCGCATCGTCGGCTCGGCGGAAAGCCGTGCGTTGAATCAGCGCTATCGCGGCCGCCGTGGCCCGACCAACGTGCTGTCTTTCCCGGGCGCCGGAGCGCGCGGGCCCGGACGCCGGCTGATTGGCGACATCGTGGTTTGCGCGCCGCTCGTGGCGCGCGAGGCGCGCGCGCAGGACAAGCCGCTGCGTGCCCATTGGGCGCACATGATCGTGCACGGCACCCTGCACCTGCTTGGCTGCGGCCACGAGCGCGCGGGCGAAGCGCGCCGCATGGAAGCGCGGGAACGCCGCCTGCTGGCGCGGATGGGCATCGCGGATCCCTACGGAGCGCCAGGTGGTGACTGAGCACAGGCGCGGGGAATGGTGGCGCAAGCTGGTTCACGAGGAGCCACGCGATCGTGCGGCGCTAGTCGGGCTGCTGCGTTCGGCGGCAAGCCGTGGTGTGCTTGGCGCTGATGCACTCGCGATGATCGAAGGCGTGCTTGGGGTCGCGGACCTGCAGGTGCGGGACATCATGGTGCCGCGCTCGCAGATGGTTGTGCTCGAGCGCGACTCGGCGCCCGGGCAGCTGTTGCCCGCCGTCATCGATGCCGGCCACTCGCGGTTTCCGGTCATCGGCGACGACCGTGACCAGGTGGTCGGCATCCTGCTGGCGAAAGACCTGCTGCGCTATTTCGCCGAGGGCGCGATCGGCAGCTTTGACATCCGCGAGGTGCTGCGCCCGGCAGCTTTCGTGCCGGAGAGCAAGCGGCTGAACGTGCTGCTGAAGGAGTTCCGCGTCAGCCACAATCACATGGCAATCGTCGTGGACGAATACGGTGGCGTGTCGGGACTCGTGACCATCGAGGATGTCATCGAGGAAATCGTCGGCGAGATCGCCGATGAGTACGACACCGACGAAGACCAGACCATCCGGCGCGAAGGCGAGCGCCACTTCGTCGTGCTGGCGCTGACCAGGATCCAGGAATTCAATGAGTATTTCTCGACCGGCTTCAGCGAAGAGGAATACGACACGATTGGCGGCCTCGTCATGCACCAGTTCGGCAGGCTGCCGCGGCGCGGCGAGTCGGTGATCATGGACGGCTTGGAATTCAAGGTGCTGCGCGCGGGCCGCCGGCGCATCGACCAGCTACGCGTGACGACACCCGCACCGCTGCCGCCGCGCGCAGGCGAAGCGCGCGTGGGCTGAATGACGTTGCACGACCGCGCCCGGCCGCTGGTCAGCCGTCACGGCACCTGGCTGGCGGCGCTCGCCGGCGCCGCGACGACGCTGGCCTTCGCTCCCTTCGGCTTCATCCCGCTTGCGGTTGTCGGTCCGGCGCTGCTGTTCCTGTTGTGGGACGACGCGCCGCCGCGCAGGGCGGCGCGCAGCGGCTTTGCCTGGGGCGCAGGCCTGTTCATCGCCGGGACCTCATGGATCTATACGGCGGTCCACGATTTCGGCCAGGCGCCGGCATGGCTGGCGCTGCTGCTGCTGCTGGCGCCGGTGTCGATCATGGGCGCGTATTATGCGGGTCTCGGCTGGCTCGCGGCCCGCTTCGTGCCGCGGCCGGGCCTGGCCCGATACCTGCTGCTGCTGCCGGCCGGCTGGACGCTGATCGAATGGCTGCGCGGCTGGCTGCTCAGCGGTTTTCCATGGCTGCAGCTCGGCTATGCCCACAGCGACAGCCCGCTGGCCGCACTGGCGCCGGTCGGCGGCGTGCACCTCGTCGGCTTTGCGAATGCGCTCTCCGCCGGTGCGCTCGTCGTGTTCCTGAGGGGCGGGTGGCGCAAGCGCGGCCTGGCATTGGCGGTTGTCGCTGCATTGTGGAGCGGGTCGGCACTGCTGTCGGGGCGGCAGTGGACCGTGCCCGTCGGCGGCGACGTTAGCGTGGCCCTGCTGCAGGGCGCGATCCCGCAGGACGAGAAATGGCTGGCCGATAATCGAGCCGCGACGCTCGAGCGCTTTCGTACGCTCAATCGCGAGGCACTCGGCGCGCGCATCATCGTCTGGCCCGAGTCGGCGATCCCGATGCTGGCGCACGAGGCGGAAATCTTCCTCGAGTCAGTCCGCCGCGAGGCGCGCGCCCACGACTCCGACGTAATGATCGGCCTGCTGCGCTTTGACTTCGCCAGCGGCGAGATCAGGAACGGGCTGTACTCGATGAGCGATGCCGGCGACGGCTGGTACTACAAGCGCCGGCTGGTGCCTTTCG
>JAHFSF010000217.1 GCA_023265875.1 Gammaproteobacteria bacterium
CGTCCGCATAGAGCGGCTCAGGATCGGCGCCATTCGACAACGCCTCGAGGTACTGGAGGCCGCCGAGGTCGCCCATCAGCACGAAACCCTGCATCCAGTCAACGGCGATCAGCTGCGGAACATGGACACCGGTCGCGGCAAGCAGCCGCGCGACCTGAAGGTAGGAGGCGATGTCCTCATGTAGCGGCGGCGCGTCCATGGCGATCAGCGTCTCGCCGTCGCGCCAAACGCGAAAATAGCGCCGGAAACTTGCGTCACCCGACGCCGGCGCGATGCCGCTGACCGGCGGGCCCGGCAGGCTTGCCAGCCAGTGCTCGAGACTCCGCAGGCGCGGATCGGCATTCGGGATCAATGTCATGCGCAGGCGACGGCCGGGGGGCCCGCATTATAGACTTGACGGCCATATCGAAATCACGGTTCCACCTGATCTTCGTGCATCCACGCTTCCTCATCGCCCTGCTTGCAGCTCCCACCCTGACATCACTGGCTGCGGCACAGGACTGCGAGTGGCCGGCCCCCGTCGTCGTCGCCACGCCGCCGGATGCCGGCGCCGGAGGCATCGCCGTCAAAGGTCCGGCTGAATTGCCGATCGAGGTCACGAGTGGCGCCGCCGAAGTCAGCCGCGAAGGCAACGCAACGCTCTCGGAAGGTGTCGTCGTCGTGCAAGGCGACCGCCGCCTGAGCGCACAGTCCGCCACCTACGAGGCGAAGAGCGGGCGCTTCGATGTCGAAGGCGACGTCGAGTACCGCACGCCGGAGTTGCGCCTGAAGGGCGAGAAGGGTTTCTGGAACGCCGCGGGCGGCGGTCAGTTCACCGGCACCGAATTCGAACTGCCGGCGAGGCCGGCGCGCGGTTCCGCCGCGGAACTGGGCATGACCCCGACCGGCGAGTTGAAGCTGCGCGAAGTCAGCTTCACGGCCTGCCCGATCGGCAACAACGACTGGTACCTGCGCGCTGCCGCGATTGACATCGACCAGCGCAGCCAGCAGGGGAAAGGCCGCAATGTCCGGGTCGAGCTGAAAGGCGTGCCGATCCTCTATACACCGCTGATTTCCTTTCCGGTCGGCGATGCACGCAAGTCCGGATTCCTGTTCCCGGCGATCGGGACCTCGAACAAGAGCGGATTCGAGCTCGGCGTACCTTACTACTTCAACCTCGCGCCGAATCATGACCTGACGCTGACGCCGGAGCTGCTGTCGCGAAGAGGCATCGGCCTGAATGGCCAGTTCCGTTACCTGACCGGACAGAGCCACGGCGGACTCGAGGCCTTTTTCCTCCCCGGCGACGATCTTTCGAATCGCGATCGCGGTCTGGGCACGCTGTGGCACAGCACCGACTTCAACGACCACCTGCGGCTTGCCGCCAGCCTCACGCATGCAAGCGACGGGCAATATTTCGAGGATTTCGGCCTCGGCCCGGATGGCACCAGCATCACCTACCTGGACCGTCATGTCGGCCTGTCATGGCTCGGGCACGGATGGCGCTTCGACGGACGCCTGCAGGATTTCCAGACCATCGACCTTGCCATCGATCCGATTGATCGGCCTTATTCGCGTGTGCCGCAACTTACGTTCACGGGCGCATGGCCCTCGTCCCGGCGCGGCCTTGCCACCAGTGTGGACGCCGAGGCAGTGTGGTTCGACCGCGATATCGGTGCGACCGGCTTGCGCTTCGACCTCGCGCCGCGCCTCAGTTGGCCACTGCGCGGGCCGGGTTATCACCTCGAGCCGAGTGCGAGCTATCAGATGACAGCCTATCGGCTGGCGGACCGGCCTGCGGGAACGGACGACTCACCGGAGCGGCAGGCGCCAATCCTGTCGCTGGATGGCGGGCTGCTGTTCGAGCGGATGGCGGGCGCGCGTGGCAGGCTGCTGCAGACACTGGAGCCGCGCCTGCGCTACACGTGGATACCGTACCGCAGCCAGGCGGACCTGCCCGTATTCGACACCGCACTGCCTGACCTGAATCTCGTGCAGCTGTTCCGTACGAACCGCTACGTCGGCGCCGACCGCCTGGGCGATGCCAACGAACTCGCGGCCGGGCTGACAACACGACTCGTCGACGCCCGCAACGGACAGGAGTTCCTGACGGCAACCATCGGCCAGAGGTTCTACTTCGATCGTCCCCGGGTCGTACTGCCCGGCGAATCGCCCGAAACCCGCAATGCTTCGGACATGATCGGCGAGATCGAGATGACCGCCTACCGGAACTGGAGCGCCAGGCTGGCCGCGGAATGGGACCCCGACCAGTCGAACACGATGCGCAGCCAGGCCAGCCTCCAGTACCGTCCACGGC
>JAHFSF010000218.1 GCA_023265875.1 Gammaproteobacteria bacterium
CCGGCGCTATGCACGAGCCCGATGTAGAAGAACTGCGCGACCTTCGGCGGGCCCGAGTAGTAAAGGGCCGCGATGTCGACGGCATCGCCGCCGACATTGCGATCGCCCGTGAACTGACAGGTTATGCCGCGCGAAACGCCGGGCGGACACAGGCGGATGACATGGCCTTTGTAGTCGAAGAACACCAGGTCGAGGTCGCTTTCTGCGCCGACTGCGAGCGCCGGGTCCTGGTGCGCCTTCAGCCTGGCGTAGGTCGTCGCCGTCAGGTGCGGTTGATCCCACTGGAAGCTGAATACCGTGAACCCGGCCTCCGCATCGGGCACCAGGAATACTGGCTGCAGGATGGACGGGGCCTCCGCCGTGCCGAAATTGTGGAAGCGGCGCACGACCGCCTTGCCACCATTCAGGTTCTTGCCCGCGTTGGTCAGGATGTTGATGCCGCGGAATTCGCTCTCATAGGAATCCCGTGCCTGGTTGCCGGCGGAAGTGAAGTACGACACGCCGCGCCCGGTGACGATGTCGACCGCCTGCGCAATCATGCCATCCGAAAAGACGGGCTCGGCAAAGTAACTGACGTCATCGACGATGACCCTGGCGCCGGCGTTGGCCAGCTCGATGATACCCTCGGCGAAGTCGAACTCGCTGTTGAAGGCGGTGTGGAACTTGATCGCGGCGCCGGGTGCGACGTCGTGGACCAGCTGGCCTATGGCGCGGCCCTCATCGGTGCCCGGGCAGGGCCCGTTGTCGAGAATCGTTGTACCGGCGCCGGCTGGCAGCTCGTCGTTCAGCTGGTCCTGGGCGAAGGTGCTGGTGGGTGCACCGGGCTGGAACGCAACGGGATCGCAGGCGAAGCTGTCCGACAGCGTGCCGACCGTGATTCCGCTGCCGTCGACACCGAAATTACCGCGTGCCGCCGGGCCATTCATCGATACATCGCCCTGTGAGATGGCCTTCGCGGGCAGCGCATTGGTCATCGCCAGCACTGGCCGTGCCGAGCGCAGCGATGAAAGCGCAGCGACGTCGCCGAGGGCGCGGACCGGAACGCGTGCGGAAACAAGAGGTCCGCGGGCCTTGATCTGGGTCGCACCAAGGGACTGGAGCTAAATGACCAGCGCAGCGGCATCGGTCGCGTAGGCGTCGATGCCGACGGCGCCGTTCGACACGCGAAGCAGGGGATTGCCGGTCTTGAAGGCCTTGTCCGTAACACCCTTGCCGCTGGCCTCGTGATATTCCTCGTACAGGTTGCCGAGCCACGGGCCGATCCTGGCGTAGGGGCCGTTCTTGATCGAGTCCAGTAAGTCGTCAGGCGAATCGGGTGTCGGAGCTGCCTGGACAACCGCGGCCGTTCCAGCGAACACGGTCAGCGCCGCGCACAGGGCGGCAACGCGAATTCCCTTTGCCATTCGAGTCCCCTTCTGGTTATCGCTTCATCAAGCCTACCGTCGGCTCGCGCTAAACGCGACACCCGTTTTACTTAATGCAGCTCCTTTCCTCATCTATCTTGCGCAAGGGGACATGGCGGCCGAAATCGGCTTCGACCCTGCGGCTGCGTTCAAGGCCTTTCTCCGGCGAGACCGAAAGCAGCATCGAGCAGCCAGTCGTGCAGGTATCCCGCAAGCGCGCGATCGATGACGATCTCGAGTCGTGCGGGTGCCGCATGGCGGATCAGCGCCGGGCAGTTTGCGAGTCGCGTGCCGGCACAGGCACGCGCGCCAAATGCACCGGGCGACAGGTCGAGACCACAGCCTCGTGCCAGCAAGGCGTATGAATCGGGTCCCTCGAGTTCGAGCGTCAAGAGCGCATCCGACAGGTCGGTGACCGCCGTTGCGAGCGTCGCCATGGCGGACCGGACCATGGCGGAGAGCGCCGCGCCGCTGGTGCGCCGGGACTGCAGCAACCAGACGTCTGGCGCGATCCGGCAGATGACCGGGTCGGTGCCGGCCCAGGTATTCGGCTGGCTCGGCAGCGGCACGTCGCCAATCGCGATTCCGGCTGCGGCAAGCGCGGACTTGCTCGCGACCTGCAGCCGCACCGAGCTGCGCGCCGGCAGTACCTGAAGTTGCAGCCAGTCGGAGAGCGTCTGCGCGCCCTCCGGCAACGCCAGGTGTGGAACGAATTTCCGCAACGTCTTAGGCATGCACGCGTGTCCCCTGCGGATCGTAGAACGATGGCTGCACGACCTTCGCCGTGCAGCGCCGGCCGAGGTCGTGAACGGTCGTGACCGCGCCAAGCCGCGCGCGACCGCCGCGCAGCATGGCCAGCGCAATCGGGCGCCCGAGCGTGGGCGACATTGCC
>JAHFSF010000128.1 GCA_023265875.1 Gammaproteobacteria bacterium
ATGGTTCGCTGACCGGGCATGCAGACACGACCGGCGGCATGCTGCCGGTCAAACACTGTCGCCGCCCTGATTTAGATCAAGCGGCAGCGCGCCAGGCGCGGCATCACGACATTTTGTCTACGTACCGACAAGACCCGCTTTCTGCAATCGCTCTTTCACCGTAACGAGATGCCGTTCCACGTTCTTCCACTTGTCGACTGAACTGGAATAAATTGGCCTTCTCACCTGCGCCGCGCTGGCGGTGGCGGACGCATCTTTCGAAACATGGAAATCGAGTACTGCAGACTCCCAGCCCAGGCCGCACCAATCCAGGGCCCTGCGCGCCTCCACCTCGGGGTTGTTCACGATGTCTTCATAGGCGAGATCCAGAATCTGGCCCGGCATCACCTGGTGCCAATGGTCCATCAGTTTTCGGTAGGCGATGTAATAGTCAGCGAGTTCCTCCAGGTTGCAGGAAAACGAATACACCTGGTTGAAGTGGGTCTTGTATATCGCATAACAGGTATCCATTGGATTGCGCACAAGGTGGATGATCCGGGCATTCGGCAGGGCTTTTCGTATGAAGCCACAATAGAGAAAGTTATGCGGCAGCTTGTCGACAAAATACCTGGATCCCTTGGCCAACTGCTTCGCCGAAACCATGTATCGCCGCCCGACGTCAGCAAAATTCATACGCAACGATGCCTCGAGGATATTTGCATTCTGCGGCGCCATCTCAAGCAATTTCGCTCTGGCCTGTTCTGTCATCTCGATCGGGAAATCGGGGAACTCGCCGATCGAAGTGACTTGACTGTGGCTCGAAAGGATGCGTTCGAGCAGAGTAGTTCCGGTCCTCGGCATTCCAACAATGAATATCGCGCCGTCCTTGTTGCAGCCTTCGCTGGGGCTCTGATAGACGGCGCGCGTGAACCCTGTCGCGATATCGCGCATGGAAGACAATTCATCCACTGAGCGATAAGTCAATCGACGCCTCTTGAGCGTCGCCCCTTCTTGCAGCGAGACGAATGACTTGTCGAATTCATTCAGGTCTTCGTACTCTTTCGCGAGCGCGAACAAGCAGATGGCCATCGTCTCTTCTGTAGCCGATCCTGAATCGACAATGTGTTCGATATCGGAAATGTGATTGTCCTGTTCCGTCTGAGTCCTCAGCACGGAGCGCAGGTAAACGGCTCCTCCATGACCAGGCATGATTTTCAGGAGTTCGTCCAGGTTCATTTCAGCTTCCTCGATCTGATGGAGGAAGAACTGCGTCAGCGCCAGATCGTGTAACACGGCGGGATTGCCGGGAAATCGCTTCTTCGCCCGCTCGAGCCAGGGCAGCGCCGCAACCGGATCGTTGCACTGTCTGAGAATCTTGGCGATGGCCCGGTGCTGCGCGGGGTCGATCAAGGGGCAATTCCCGGCTTTGTTGGCCGTCTCACAGGCCTCGGCGCGGTGGCGCAGTGCCAGCAGGATTTGTGCCTTGCGTATCAGCAGACCAGGATTTGCGTCGGTCACCGCCAGCAATTTGTCCACAAAGTGGGCGGCCGTGGACCAATCATCGTTCGCGATTGCTACTTCGCTGGCCAAGTTCCAGATGAACTGGTCATTCGGGTGCTCCTTGAGCAAGACCCGCGACATTTCTTGCGCTTCCGCGAGCCTTCCTTGCCTCAGCAGGCCCAGCCCTTGCTGCAGCATCCTTTCCGCGCCAGGTAAATTCACCGCCAGGTCCTCACCGTCGGGCGCACTGCGGGCCGCTGGAACATCGGCAGTCAACGCACCAGCACGAACTCGGCGCTGCAATACGGGCACTTCGCCCAGCCTGTCGCCTCGATCGGCAGGTAGACGCGCGGATGGCTGTTCCACAGCGACATCGCGGGTGTTGGACAGGACAGCGGCAGGTCCGCGACCGTGACTTCGTAGCGGCTCTGGGCATTTGGCGGAATGGGCTTCGGCTCAGTTGTGTGGGTGCTGGACACGGTGATTGTCCCCTGCATGGCCTGCCGGGATTATACCGGCGGCGGGTCCGCGCCGTTCAGATCACGCGGTCCGGGATCACTGGAACCGCGTCGCCGATCATGCGATCTTGGAGTCAACCGGAGTCCATATGACGATACCGCAGGCACAGTTGTCAGACGCGGCGCATCAGGGCCGCGAAAAGTTCTACACCTTGGGCGAGGAAATCGCCCATGCCGTGACGCACGGCCTCGGCGTCTTGCTGGCGATCGCAGGGCTCACGGTGCTGGTGGCGTACTCCACCCGTTACGGCGACTCCCGGCATATCGTCGGCTCAGCGATTTTCGGCAGCACCCTGGTGCTGATGTACACCGCCTCCACGCTCTACCACAGCATCCCGCTGCCGCGGGCCAGGAAGGTCCTGCGGATCATCGACCACACGATGATCTACTTCCTGATCGCCGGTTCCTATACGCCGTTCACGCTGGTGACACTGAATGGGCCCTGGGGCTGGACCCTCTTCGGCATCACCTGGGGGCTGGCACTGGCCGGCGTCGTTTTCAAGGTGTTCGCCACCGGGCGCCTGCAGAAGCTGTCACTGGCAATCTACCTGTCGATGGGCTGGTGCGTCGTCGTCGCGATCCGCCCGCTGGTAGGAGCGCTGGCCACGGGCGGGCTGGTGCTGCTCGTCATCGGCGGGCTTTGCTACACCGGGGGCGTGGTGTTCTATGTCCGGGAGCGGCTGCGCTACCACCACGCCATCTGGCACGTCTTCGTGCTGGCAGGCAGCGTATTTCACTACTTTGCCGTGCTGTTCTATGTCATGCCCCAACCGCCCTGAAGCACAGGCATTCCGAGGAAGGTCCGCGACGCTGACTTGTTGGCGATTCCGCACGTGAAGCATGCGTCCCCTGCCCGTCCCGCCAGCATCATGCGGGGGCCGAGTCAGCGCCCACAATCATCACCTGCTGCCAGATCGCAGCGATCTGCACCCGGGCATCGGCGAACGGCCCCTCTTCGACGACCGGCGGCTGCTGTTCCAGCGACAGGTGATGCGCCGCCTCCCGGTAACGGCGGTAAGCATCCACGAGGCAATCGATCGTGCGGTGATCGACGAGTGCAGCCGACCCGACCGACTCGAGGTGCCGGATCGTATCGGCAAACTCGCACAGCGGCGGGTGTTCTCTCACCCAGCGCAGGACCCAGTACTGGGCGATGAACTCGATGTCCGCAATACCGCCGCGGTCCTGTTTCAGGTCGAATCGGCCCGCGTGCACCCGGGTGTGTTCGGAACGCATTCGCTCGCGCATCGCGACGATGTCTTCGCGCAGGGTTGCGCGACGCACCGCGTGCATCAGCACGTCGCGCCGGATGCGCGCGAACTCGGCGCCAAGCCGCCCATTGCCGGCGACCCAGCGCGAATGCAACAGCGCCTGGTGTTCCCAGGTCCAGGCTTCCCGCCGCTGATACGCTTCGAAGGCAGCGATCTGCGTGAAAGCCAGGCCGCCCTTGCCGCTCGGCCGCAGGCGCACGTCCACCTCATACAGGCGTCCGGCCGCGGTGTGGACGTTCAGCAGGTGCACCAGCCGCTGTGCCAGGCGCAGGAAGAATACTTCGTTCTCTGCGACTTTCGGGCCCGCGGTCTGCTGCCGCTCGCCGGTTGAATCGTGCAGGAAAACGAGATCCAGGTCGGAACCGTAGCCGAGTTCCATCCCGCCGAGCTTGCCGTAACCGGCGATGGCGACGCGTACCGTGCGCGCGCCCTCCACGTCGCTGCAGCGCGGCTCGCCGTATATCGCGACCGTCTGGCGCCAGGCAAGCGCCAGTGCCTGTTCGAGTATCAGTTCCGCCACGTCCGTCAGCCGGTCACTGACCTTCATCAACGGCAGCCGCCCGGTCAGGTCCAGCATCGCGATCCGGAAGGTTGCCGCGCGGCGGAAGTGCCGCAGCGCATCCACCTGCCGTTCTTCGTCGTCGCCGGCATGCTCGAGCCGGGCCGCCAATTCACTCCTGAACTCCTCGCGATCGGGCGCCGCCTCGAAAATCCGCGAATCGAGCAGTTCGTCCAGCAGCAGCGGATGCACGGCGACCTGCCGGGCGAGGAAATCGCCCAGCCGGCAGATGCTCACGAGCCGCGAGCGGGCGTTCGCGTTTTCATTCAGAAGCGCGAGGTACGCAGTGCGGCCACCGATCGCCTCGACGATGCGCAGCAGGCGCGCAAGCATTGACAACTCGCCGGCCGTCGGATCGCCGCCTGCGGCGGCGGCCATTTCGTGGACCAGCAGCGGCAACAAGGTTGCGAGACGGCGCCTGCCGAACTCGTCGAGGCGGCGGAAATAGGTTGATTGCCGCAACTCCAGCAGCATGCCGGCTGCCGCGGCGGCGTCCCGGACCCCGAGCCGGGCGATGTCCCGGGCGACGGATTCTGCAACGGGTTCCTCGGCCCAAAGGGACTCGAGACGCGCGGCCGGCGCCTCCGCGGTGCGCCCGCCGGTGCCGAACATGATTTCATTGAAATGGCCGGTCACCGCGCGGCGCCTTGTATCGAGCTGCAGGACGAAGTCGTTCCAGTCCGTCGCGCCCATCGCTGCGGCGAGCCGCTGACGGCCCACAGCTTCCTCTGGCAGCGCGTGGGTCTGCTGGTCCGCTGCCATCTGCAGGCGGTTCTCGCTGCGGCGCAGGAACTGGTAGGCATCCAGCAGGTCCGCAACCGCCGAGGCCGGCAGCAGCTTGGCGCCCTGCAGCCGCGGCAGCACCGCCAGCAGCGAGGGTGTCTGCAGGGCCGGTTCCGAGCCGCCACGAATCAGCTGCTGCGTCTGCGCGATGAACTCGATTTCGCGGATACCGCCAGGACCCAGCTTGATGTCGTCCTGCAGTTCTCGGCGCACGACTTCGCGCGCGATCATTTCCTTCATGCCGCGCAGGCTCTCGAATACGCCGAAATCGAGATAGCGGCGATAGACGAACGGTCGCACGACTTCGTCGTAGAGCCCGCGGTAGTCGGCCGAGCCGGTTATCGCACGTGCTTTCACGTAGGCATAGCGTTCCCAGTCACGGCCGTGCTTCTGCAGGTATTCCTCGAACGCGCCGAAGTTGACGACCAGCGGCCCGGAATCGCCGAAGGGCCGGAGGCGCAGGTCAACGCGGTACACGAAGCCTTCCGCCGTGCGCGCATGCAGCAGCCGGACCAGCGCCTGTCCGAGCCGCGTGAAGTAATCCTCGCTTGCGAGCGGCCGCCGGCCGTCGGTCTCGCCGCCCTCGGGGTACAGGAGCACCAGGTCGATGTCGGAGGAGAAATTGAGCTCCCGTCCCCCGAGCTTGCCCATGCCCAGCACGACCAGATCCTGGGTCATGCCATCCGCCTGGCGCGGCTGGCCATAACGCGGTACCAAGGTGCGTGAGGCGAATGCGAGGGCCGTCTCGATCGCCGCATCGGCAAGCTCCGACAGTTCGGCCAGCACTTGCACCAGTGGTGCCCTGCCCGTCAGGTCCCGCCATGCAATACGCACCAACTCGTGCCGTCGAAGGCGACGCAAGTCATCCATGAAGGCAGCTTCATTGTCCCCGGCCGTCAGCAGGCCAGAGGCAAGCTTCCGCATCTCGCCAGGCTCCCGCGCCCGTGCAAGCACGCCGGAGGTGTGAAGTCCGGCAAGCAATTCCGGCTCGCGGATTGCGGCCTCCGCCACGAACTCGCTCGCAGCAAAGACCTGCGCAATTTCGCCTTCGCCTGCGTCGGCCCGGCCACCGGCGTCGCGCCAGCGCGCGAGCAGCGTCATCGTCCGTTCCCTGAGTTCCTGCATTCCGGGCGTCCCTGGTTCGGGCTCAATGTTACGTACAAACTCAGGACAGCGCCCCCGTCCAACTGAATCTGATATTTGGCAGGGGTAGTACATGACTAACCATCGGCCCTTTCCTGCTCTCCTCTGCGCACTTCCTCGGTCCGGGCGAAGCACTCGTCTGCGGTCGCATCCGCATGCTCCCGGACAAGATCATGGCGGGGCAGACTTCGAACCTGGACGAGTTTCGGCCGTTCGCCCGGGATGCGATGGACCATGCGCTGCCGCTGGCGAGTACATGCTGGCCAGCAACCCTCGCGCCTTTGGATCGAAACAATTCAATCCTCAGGAGACGGTGACACTGGCACGCTTCACAATTCCGGCGGGTGGCGGCACCCGCTATCTTGGCACGCTGATCGTCACCATCCACATCGGGCTCGTCGACTTCCTCGAGGCATGGAAAAAGGCCGATACCGATTACGACATTCGCTCCCTCCGCGTGGTGGATAGATTGGAAGAGGAACTGTCAAAGCTGCGCGGGAGATTCCCGGTGCTTCCCGAGCCGCCGGTATTCGGTCTCATGAACACCGATTGATGCGGAGGTGCAAGCCTTCGAACGTGAAACTGCGCCGGGCCGGGCCGAAAATCAAAGTCCGTGAAGCTTTCTGAGACGCTCCAGCTGCCGGCCGGCGAATGAGTCAATCGCCTGCCGGAGTCCGGTTGAAGCGGACGCCTGCTTCAGCGCGGAATCCTGCAGGAATTCCGGCGACTTTCCGATAGGTGCTTTTGAACTGGTCCGTGCGGCTACGGCCATGCGATGTCGTAGTCCATTGTCGATCAAGAGCGAGAAATGCGGCGCCACGATTTCCCAGACCGCCGCCGGGAGAGCATCGTACGGAACCAGTTTGCCGCGCCTGGCGTCGAGGCCACCCGCCGCTTCGCAGAACGCACCGTACAGGCGGGCGACATATTCTTCGGATGATTCCGGCGTATCGGCAGGATCCGCGAATCTGCCTAGGTGACTGGCGGGCCCTGCGGGATCCCGCAGCCATCCGGGCGGTTGACTCAACAGCGACACGCCAACCTCGACGGGATCGCGGTAGCTGAGGACCCAGG
>JAHFSF010000021.1 GCA_023265875.1 Gammaproteobacteria bacterium
CGCAGTGCTGATCGGACGGTGGCAACTCGAGGACAGCAGTACCCCGCCGCTCGTCACCGAAGCCGACGTCCTGCCGGCGCAGGCGCCCGCATCCGGGGCGATGCCGGAACCTCGGGAAATGCCTGCAGCAGCAGCTGCCAGGCCTGCGCAGGCTGCCCCGCCGCCGCCAGCCGCAGCTGAACGCGAGCCGCCCGTTGCCGCGGAATCACGCGCCGATGCGACGGCGGCAGCTCCCGCGCCGGCCCGGGCCATGCGCGAGTTCGGAGCACTCCGGGCGGACCAGGAGGCCGCCACAACGGCACGGCCCCCGGAAGAGTGGTACGCGGAAATCGAGTCGCTGCGCGCCGCGGGACACATCGAACAAGCGCAGGCGGAACTCGCGCGCCTGGAAGCGGCGTGGCCGGGCTGGCTCGCGAGTCACACCAAGCAGAAACAATGAACCGATCATCGCGCACCATCTGGCTGGTGCTGGCCTTCGTCGCACTCGCCAACTACGGGAACTTCTACGTCTACGATGCGATCGGCCCCGTCGCCGACCTGCTGCAGCGGCAGCGGGGATTCACCGATTCACAGATCGGCATGCTCAATGCCATCTACAGCCTGCCGAACATCGTGCTGCTGCTCATCGGCGGCATGCTCGTGGATCGCTTCGGCGTGGCCCGCATGATGGTGTGGACCGGAGCCATTTGCCTCGCTGGCACCCTGCTCACCGCACTCAGCCCCGAATTTACGGGCATGGCAGCCGGGCGGCTCCTGTTCGGCATCGGCGCCGAGACCTTCAACATCACGACCCTGGCGGCGGTCGTGAAATATTTTTCGGGCCGGAATCTGGCTTTTGCGGTGGGCGTCAGCCTCGCGATCGGACGCCTCGGTTCGTACTCCGCCGACATGTCGCCGACCTGGTTCGCCGGCGCCTATGCACAAGGCTGGCAACCGCCGCTCATGATCGCGACGCTGCTGGCCGCGCTGTCGTTTGCCGGGGCCGTGGCCTATAGGTGGATCGATCGCGGGAGCCGTGGCGCCGGCGATGCGCCTGCGACGGGTACGGCAGAACGCGTCAGGCTGCGGGATATATTGAGTTTCGGTCCCGCCTACTGGTACCTGCTGGCCTTGTGCGCGCTGTGGTACTCGGCGATCTTCGCGTTTCGCAGCACCTTCTCGATCAAGTATTTCCAGCACGCGCACGGCCTCGAGCTCGCGGCAGCTGGAGCCATCAACGGCTATGTCTTTCTCGCCGCACTGTTCGCCACGCCGGCATTCGGCTGGCTGTGCGATCGCATCGGCCGCTACGCGCCGATGCTGGCTTTCGGCGCGCTGCTGTTACCGCTATCGATAGCGATCATGGCGGCCACGCACTGGTCGCTGTGGGTGGGAACGGTGCTGATCGGTGTGAGCTTCTCACTGGTACCGGCCGTGATGTGGCCGCTGACCGCTCTGATCGTTCCGGCGGATCGCTTCGGCACGGCGCTCGGCCTGATGTGGGTGGTGCAGAACGCCGGCATGGCTGGCGCGAATCTCGTGGCGGGCTGGCTGAACGATTCCTACGGCGCCAGCGCCCTGAATCCGGCGGGTTACCAGCCGATGATGATGTTCTTCTTCATATCCGGTGCGCTGGGATTCGCTTTTTCAGTGATGCTCTGGTTGACGGCGGGGCGCCGGCATCACGAGGCAATTACGCACGCACGCTAGGCCGCCTGGCTGCCGGAGACGCGCGCCGCCTCATGCGTCTTCCCGCACGCGGATGAACAGCCACAGCGCTGCTCCCGTCAGCGCAAACGCGGAGCCGCTCGCGAGCGTCGGCAGCCAGCCGAGCCGGTCGACCATCAGTCCGATGACCGGCGCCAGGAATCCGGGGGCGTTGCCACCGGTGTTCATGACACCCGTTGCGGCGGGCGTGTGGGGACCCGCCGCGTAGGTGGCCGCGGACCAGAATGCCCCCTCCGTGAACTGCGTGAAACCGAAGCACAGCGACAACATTCCGACCGCGACATACGGATTCACCGCATACAGGCCGGCCAGCAGGAAAATGGCGACCAGCGTCAGCCCGAGCATGGCCGGCAACCGGCAGCCCCAGCGCGCGCCGATCCGCCGGCACAAGGCATCGCAGCCGAGTCCCCCGAAGCCCGCGAGCGTCGCGCCGGTCGCGAACGGAAGCACGTACAGGAAGCCGCCCTCCAGCAACGAAAACCCCCGCGACTCCACCAGGTACGTGAACAGCCATTGCGCGAACATGTAGAAGACGTAGTTCATGCAGAAATAACTGAGGGTCAGCAGCAGCACGTCGCGCCTCCACAGGATCGTGCGCCATGAGCCGTGACCGCCGCCGTCCGCAGGCCCAATGGCGCGACCGCGGCTGATCAGGTCGATCTCGTCGCGCGTGATCGAGCGGTGCTCACCGGGCGTGTCACGCGCGTACCAATACCACCACGCGCCGGTCAGCAGTCCGAGCGGCGCCAGCAGATAGAAGGACTCGCGCCAGCCGTAATGGATGATCAGGAACGTGACGACAGGACCGATGGCAGCCTGGCCGAGGGCCAGCCCGACGCTGCTGATGGCATTGGGGAAGGCCCAGTTTCCCGGCGGAAACCAGCTGGCGATCGCGCCGGCCATGGTCGGAAACAGCGGTGCATTCGCGAGTCCCAGCAGCAAGCGGACCACGATCAATGACACCATGGCGCCGGCCGCGGAGGCCGCCATCAGCGCGGGCGCGAAGCCGGTCAGCAGCGCCAGCACGCCCCAGCTGACGGCGAGGAGCGTCATCGCTCGACGCGGACCGTAGCGCTCGCCGAAGATGCCGCCCGGTATCTGGAACAGCGTGTAGGTGAAATTGAAGCTGCCGAGGATCCAGCCGAGTTCGGCGCTGCTGAAGCCGAATTCCTGCCGGATGCTCGGAATCGCAACCGACAGGCCGTTGCGCAGCAGGTAGTTCACGAAGCTCAGCACGAACAGCAGCGCGAGGATGCGGAATCGCACCGGCACGGCACGCAGGCCGATCGCGTGTTTCACGCCGTTGCTGGCTTGCGCAGGCTGCGGTCGCGCCGCAGGTCGCCGAGGATGCGCTCTGCGGCATTGAAGCCCGGTGCGCCCGTCACGCCGCCACCCGGATGGGTGCCCGCCCCGCACAGGTAGAGACCGCGCAGCGGCGTTGCATAGCGCGCATGGCCCGGCAGCGGTCGCAGGAAGAAGAGCTGGTCCGGCCGCAGGTCGCCGTGAAATATATTGCCCTCGGTGATCCCGAACACGTCTTCGAGATCCTTTGGTGTGTACAGCCGGCTAGCAACGAGCGAACGCCCCACAGCGGGCACCGAGGCCGCAATCTGCTGCAGGATCTGGTGCTGCAGCCGATCCCGCTCGCCGTTCCAGTCCGACGCGGCCAGCCGGTATGGCAGGTATTGCGCGAAGCAGCTCATCACGTGCCGGCCCGGCGTTGCCAACGAAGTATCCACGAGCGACGGGACGAGGCAGTCGATCCACAGCGGCTCCGGGATCTGCCCGCGACGCGCATCGTCATAGCAGCGCTGGGCGCCGTCGAGCCAGGGAACGAGCGTGAACTGCGCGCGTTGCAGCGCATCCGCCCCCGGTTCGATGCCGGTGAGCTCCGGCGCTTCGGCCAGCACGAGGTTCAGTTTCGCGCAGGGCCCGTCCATCTTGATTCCGCGCACGGCAGCGAGGAACTCCGGGTCCAGTTCTCCCGGCGCCACGAGCCCGAGAAACGTGCGTTTCGGGTCGGCGTTCGAGACGACGATGCGCGCGGCAATTTCCGTGCCGTCCTCGAGCAGCACGGCCCCGGCGCGGCCATTGCGCACGAGGATCTGCCTGACCGTCGCCGCAGTGCGCAGCTCAACGCCTCCCGATCGGCAGGCCGACGCCATCGCCGTCGTGATTGCGCCCATGCCGCCGATCACGTGGCCGACGAAACCCTGCCTTGCCTGCTGTCCGCCGCCCAGCAGGTGGAACAGCAATCCGAACAACGTGCCCGGATCGTAGGGGCCGCCGTGCTTGCCATAGAGGCTGTTCGACAGGATCAGTGACTTCAGGTGGGGCGACTCGAGCGAGCGGTCGAGATATTCCCCGAGGCTGCCGGTCGCGAAGGCGACCAAGTCGGCGATCTCGCGGCCGCGCAGGCGCCGGAACTTCAGCGCGTAGCGCAGCAGTTCGCACCGGCCCGCGATGCCACCGCGTTCCAGGTCCGGCGGCGCCTGCATGAACAGCGGCTCGAGATGGTGCGCGAGCGATGCAAGCCGTCCATCGAGTGACAGGAATCGTTCGCGATCCGCCGGCGCAAATCGCTGCAGGACTGCCCGCATTCGATCGCGTTCACTCCACCAGGGCAGCACCGTGCCGTCGGGCGTCACCGCCTGGACCGTGGGACTCGCTGCGACCATGCGCAGGCCATGCCGGTCGAGCTCGAGGTCCCGGATGATCTCCGGGCGCAGCATGCTCGCCATGTACGCGGCTGTCGAAACGCGGCAACCGGGCGCCGCGACCGAATCGATCTCCTCGGTGACGCAGCAACCGCCGAGGATTTCCCGCCGCTCGAGCACGACCGTGTGCAGTCCCGCGCGCGCGAGGTAGAACGCGGCGGCAAGTCCATTGTGGCCGCCGCCGATGACGACCGCGTCATATCGATGCATGCGCGCCTCGCCTGCTCAGACCGCGGGCCCCGGGCGAATGGGCGATCCGTCGAAGAAGCGGCTGAGACGGAAGCTGGCGAGTTCCAGCCGATCCGCCGTGCCGTTCACCATGTCCGCGATGAACCTGCCGGCGCCGGGCCCGATGCCAAAGCCATGGCCGCTGAATCCGGTCGCCACGTAGAAGCCCTCCAGTCCTTCGACATTCGAGATGATCGGCAGCACGTCGGGAGAAACCTCGATCATGCCGCCCCAGGTCTCCAGGAACGGCGCATCCGCAATCTCCGGCAGCCAGTGTCGCATGGCGGCCCGCAGCTGGCCGAGTACGCGATCCTCGGGCGCCGGGTCCAGCGCCCTTTCACGCTCGAACGGTGTCGGCGCATCGAGATTCCAGCGAGCCGGCGTGGCCAGCGCCTTGAAGAACTCGCGCCCCACTCCCAGGCGCAGCGATTCGTATCCCTGTCGCAATGCGGGCAGGAACTTGAGTGCAAAGCGGAATGTCGCCGGCACCAGCGAGTGCAGCGAGGAGCCGCCATGCGCCACGGTGTAGCCGCCGTCGGCACGGCGCCGGACGGCAATGCGCGGCGACCAGGCCTGGCCGTCGAGCAGCGGCGCCGCCGGCGCGGTCCGCGCGACCGTTCCGAGCACGGGCAGTTGCGGCACCGTGATTCCGATTGAGCCGCAGAACAACCGTGTCCAGGCCCCGCCCGCACAGACGACCGCGCGCGCAGCCACGACGCCATGCTCGGTGACGACGCCCTGTATGCGCCCCGCCGCGCGCTCGAGTCCGCGCACGGCACAATGGCTGACAATGCGGGCACCGGCCCGGCACGCGCCGCGCGCGATCGCTCGCGTCGCGCGACCCGGTTCGGCGCGCCCATCGCTCGCGGTATGCAGGGCGCCGGTCCAGCGGCTGCTGCCGGATTTCAGGATCTCGTCGAGTTCGCGTCCCGCAACCAGTCGGGTGTCGAGGCCGTGCTCGCGCGCGGTCGGCAGCCACTCGCCTAGCTTGGCAAGCTGGGCGCTCGTTTCCGCGAGATAGAGCGTGCCGCCCTGCCGGAAGCCGATGTCCTCGCCGAGCTCCGCCGGCAGTTCCTGCCACAGCCGCAGGCTCCGCACCATCATCGGCAACTCGACGGGCGAGCGCCCTTGCTGGCGTATCCAGCCCCAGTTGCGTCCGGACTGTTCGCCGGAGATCACGCCCTTTTCGAAGAGCGCGACCTGGACGCCCTGCCTGGCAAGGTAGAACGCGGCTGAACAGCCGACGATGCCGCCACCGATGATGACGACATCCGCGGCAGACGGGGTGGGGTTATCCACCGCGTGCCACGCCCATTCATCCGCGACGGCCAGGGGTACCTGTTGTTCGCCCGTCATGATGCCCGTGAATCATATCCGGAATCGGGGCCGGCTCCTGCCGGGGGCGCTGCCCTGCACCGTTTCGCGCGCTGCATGGCTGCTACAATCTCAGCCCGTTCCGGTCGTCCTGACCGGATTTTCCCGGAGCCCCGATGAAGAAAGCCGTCACGATCACGATCACCGGTGCCGCCGGCCACATCGGTTATGCGCTTGCCTTTCGCGTGGCTGCAGGCGAAATGCTCGGCAGCGACCAGCCCGTCAACCTGAACCTGCTCGAGATCACGCCCGCGCTGCCGGCGCTCGCGGGTGTCGTCATGGAGCTTTCCGACTGCGCGTTGCCGACGCTCCATCGCATCGTCGCGACCGACGACGCGCGCGCTGCGTTTCGCGATTGCGACTACGGCCTGCTGGTGGGCGCCCGGCCGCGCGGACCCGGCATGGAGCGCAAGGACCTGCTGCTCGCGAACGCGCAGATTTTCTCGGCCCAGGGCAAAGCCATCAATGAAGCCGCGAGCCGCGGCATCCGCGTGCTGGTCGTCGGCAACCCGGCGAACACGAATGCGCTGATTGCGGCGTCGAACGCCCCGGACATCGAGCGCCAGAACTTCACCGCGATGATGCGCCTCGACCATAACCGCTCGCTGGCTCAGCTTGCGGAGAAGACCGGCACGCATACCACGGCGATCCACAGGATGATCGTCTGGGGCAACCATAGCGCAACGCAGTATCCGGATATCAGCCATTGCTCGATCGGCGGCAAGCCCGCGCACTCGCTGGTGGAGACGCAGTGGTACCGCGAGCAGTTCATCCCCACGATCCAGCAGCGCGGCGCCGCGATCATCAAGGCGCGCGGCGCCTCGTCGGCCGCCTCCGCGGCCTCGGCCGCCATCGATCACATGCGCGACTGGGCACTCGGCACGCCTGCGGGCGACTGGGTCAGCATGGCGGTGCCGGCGGATGGAAGCTATGGCATTCCTGAGGGAGTCATGTACTCGTATCCGGTCACCTGCAAGGCCGGCCGCCATGCCGTCGTGAAGGGCCTGGCGGTGGACGAGTTCAGCCGCGGCCGCATGGACGCGACTCACAAGGAACTTCTCGAGGAGCGCGATGGCGTGCGGGAGCTGATCTGAGGACGGATGCCATGCGTAACGCGGGCGTTGTCCCGTCTGCCACCGCCGCGGGCCTGCTGGCGATGACGCTGGCCGGAGGGACTGCGATGGCCCAGGAAATACCGGCGGTTGCTGCGACTGCAAGCACCCAGGAAAAAACGCAGAAGCCGCCACTACACGGCGCGCACTGGATGGCGATCACCGGCAAGCCGCTCGCCGCGACCGCGGGCGCGCGCATGTTCGAGCACGGTGGCAACGCCGTGGATGCCGCCTGCGCGATGCTCGCGGCAACCGCAACGATGTGGGACGTGCTGTCCTGGGGTGGCGAGACGCAGGCATTGATCTACGACCCCGGGACCGGCCGCGTCATCGCGATCAACGGCCTCGGCGTCGCCCCCGCCGGCGCGACCGTCGATTTCTACCGCAGCAAGGGCCTGAAGTATCCGCCCGCAATCGGGCCACTCGCCGCGGTGACACCCGGCACGCCCGGCGGCCTGCTGATGATGCTCGCAGAATACGGACGGCTCTCGCTCGCCGAAGTGCTGGCGCCATCGATCACGCTCGCCGACGGCTACCCCATCGAGGCCGAGACAGCCAATCGCATCGAGGCGGTCAAGGAAGACATCAAGCGGTGGCCGTATGCGAAAGCCGTGATGCTGCCGCATCCCGGCGAGACCCGTGAAGCGCCGCAGGCGGGCGAAATGTTCCGCCAGCCCGACCTTGCGGCGACGCTTCGCAAGCTCATCGAGGCCGAGGCGACCGCGCTTGCGGCCGGCAAGTCACGCAAGGAAGCGATCCTCGCTGCCTACGAACGTTTCTACCGCGGCGATATCGCGGAGGAATTCGTGCGCGGCGTGCAGGAACAGGGCGGCCTTATCACGAGAGAGGATCTCGCGCAGTGGCGGGTCGAGTTCGAGGAACCGGTGCACACGAGTTACCGCGGCATCGACGTCTACAAGCTCGACCGCTGGGTGCAGGGCCCGGTGATGCTGCAGGCGCTCAATATCCTCGAGAATTTCGATCTCAAGGCCATGGGCTACAACAGCACGAACTACATCCACACGATCTACCAGGCGATGAATCTCGCCTTTGCCGACCGTGATTTCTATTACGGCGACCCGTATTTCCCGCCGGAGGAACCGGTCACGGGCCTGCTGTCAAAGGAATATGCGAAAGCACGGGCGGCGCTGGTGAACGCCGATGCCAACGACCCGGCCATCGGTCCCGGCGATCCTTACCCCTACCAGGGCGAGACGAATCCTTACCTCGAACTGCTGCAGAAGCGTGCGCGCGTCGCGCCGGAATTTGATGCGGCGCGCTTCGCCAATGCCACGGATCCGGATTCCGGCTCCTTCTATCGGGGCACGACTTCCGTGATCGCCGCCGACCAGGAGGGCTGGATGGTGTCGATGACGCCCAGCGGCGGCTGGGTGCCCGCCGTCATCGCCGGTCACACCGGCGTCGGCATGAGCCAGCGCATGCAGTCATTCGTGCTGGACGCAGCCGAGAATCCTTTCAACCTGCCCGAACCGGGCAAGCGGCCGCGCGCGACACTGACACCGTCGATCGCTTTCAGGGACGGCAAGCCCTGGATGGCATTCGCCGTGCAGGGCGGCGACACCCAGGACCAGAACCTGCTGCAGTTCTTCCTGAACGTCGTCGAGTTCGGCATGACCCCGCAGCAGGCGACTGAAGCGCCGAATTTCAACAGTTTCCAGATGCACGACTCCTTCGAGCAGCACGAGATCTTCCCGGGCCGGCTGCTGCTGAACAACTCAACCCCGGATTCGGTGCGCGGCGAGTTGCGCGCGCGGGGCTACCTGCCAGAGTACGGCTCACGCACCTCGGGCCCGATCAATGCGATCCAGCTCGACCACGAGCACGGCACGATCTGGGGTGGATCGAGCAATCACGGTGAAGATTACGGCATCGCCTGGTAATTGACGTAGAATGCCGGGCAGGCCCGCCGTCCTGGCGGGCCAATCAAAATCGATAACCTAGGGGGTTATGCATGAAGACGAGAATATTCGGCCTGCTGGCCGCAGGTCTCCTGTTGGTGTCCGGTACTGCATTCGCGCAGGAACACTGGAACGAAGGCCCGGTCTGGGAATGCAGCGCATACCGTACGGCTCCCGGCATGTTCGATACATACATCCAGTGGATCCGCGCCCACTCGGAGCCGATCAATGCCGAGTCGAAGAAGCAGGGCCTGATCCTCGACTACAAGACCTTCATTCACACGCCGCGCGATCAGAACGATTACGACGTGCTGTTCTGCACGCTGTACCCGAACTACGGCAAGGCGCTCGATTACAGCAAGGGCGACGACGACAGGGGCAATGCGATTTCGGCCGCCCATTGGGGCACTCCGGATAACGCCAAGCAGCGGGAGCTGGCGAGCTCGCGGCTGGCGATGCGCACTTACATGGGCACCAGCTATCACCGCGAAGTGATGCTGAAGCCGGCATCCTGAGTCACGGGATTTCGGTTGTTCGACAGGAAGCCGGCCTCGCGCCGGCTTCTTTTTTGCACTGCAAATGCAGGCCGTGCGAGCTGCCGGCCTAGGGTGCATGCCCTAATCACGCATCCCATGCTGAAAGCGGTATAAGGAGACCGTGACCGTGGCAGTCCTGTGGTTCGTGCTGTTCGTCGGCCTCGTGCTTTGGCTCGCCTACCAGCGCGCGAGTCTGGTGATGGCGACTGCGGTCCTCGGCGCACTCCTTGCGGGTTACACGGTGCTGGGCGCGGGGCCGTGGTGGTGGAAGGCCCTGCTGTGGGCACTGTTCCTGCCACACCTGTTGCTGAACATCCTGCCGCTGCGGCGCTTCCTGATCTCGCGTCGTTTCCTGCGGCTCTACAAGCGCATGTTGCCGCCGATGTCCTCGACCGAGCGCGAAGCGCTCGAGGCCGGCACCGTCTGGTGGGACGGTGAGCTGTTCACCGGTGGCCCGGACTGGAACAAGCTGCTGTCAGCGAAAGCGCCGCGCCTGACCGCGGAGGAGCAGGCCTTCATCGACGGGCCCTGCGAAGAGCTCTGCCGGATGATCGACGACTGGGACATCACGCACCGCCGCGCCGACCTGCCGCCCCAGGTCTACGACTTCATCAAGAAGAAAGGCTTCTGGGCGATGATCATCCCGAAGAAGTACGGCGGCCTCGAGTTTTCCGCCTACGCGCATTCCTGCGTCGTGGTGAAGGTCGCGAGCCGTTCCGGCACGGTCGCCTCGATGGTGGTCGTCCCGAATTCGCTCGGCCCGGCGGAGCTGCTGCTGCATTACGGCACCGAGGAACAGAAGGGTCATCTGCTGCCGCGGCTCGCTCGCGGTGAGGAGGTTCCGTGCTTCGGCCTCACCGGCCCACGCGTGGGCTCCGATGCAGGCTCGATGCCCGACACCGGCATCGTCTGTCGCGGCAGCTTGCAGGGCCGTGACGTCATCGGCATCCGCCTCAATTTCTCGAAGCGCTACATCACGCTCGCGCCGATCGCGACGCTGATCGGCCTCGCGTTCCGGCTGCTCGATCCAGAAAAGCTGCTGGGCGGCGACAAGACCGACCATGGCATCACGGTCGCGCTGGTGCCGCGCAACACCCCTGGCATCACGATCGGGCGCCGCCATTTCCCGCTCAACGGCCCGTTTCAGAACGGCCCGATCCATGGCAAGGACGTGTTCGTGCCGCTCGACGCGATCATCGGCGGACCGGCACTGGCCGGCCAGGGCTGGCGCATGCTGGTCGAGCAGCTCTCGGTCGGGCGCTGCATCTCGCTGCCGTCCATCGCGACCGGAGGCGGGAAGGGTGGTATCTATTCGACCGCCGCCTACGCACGCATCCGGCGCCAGTTCAACATGCCCATCGGCCGTTTCGAGGGCGTCGAGGCCGTGATCGCGCGCATGGCGGCGCGCGTTTACATCATGGATGCGGCGCGCTCGGTCACGACCGGCGCGATCGACGGCGGCGAGAAACCATCCGTGCCCGCCGGCATCCTGAAGTACCACACGACCGAAATGGGTCGCCAGATCGCCAATGACGCGATGGACGTGCAGGGCGGCAAGGGAATCATGCTGGGGCCGAAGAACTATCTCGGACGCGGCTACCAGCTGGTGCCGGTCAGCATCACGGTCGAGGGTGCGAACATCCTGACGCGCAGCCTGATCATCTTCGGCCAGGGAGCGGTCCGCTGTCACCCCTGGGTACTGAAGGAGATGAGCGCCGCCAGGGAACCCGATCACGAGCGCAGCGTGCGCAATTTCGACCGCGCGCTGTTCGGCCACGTCGGATTCACGATCTCGAATGCCGTGCGCTCGTTCATCACGGCCGTCACCCTGTCACGCATCGTCAATGCGCCGATGAAAGGCCCGACCAAGCGTTACTATGAACACATCAATCGCTTCAGCGCTTCGTTCGCGTTCGCGACCGATGTCGCAATGCTGTCGCTCGGCGGCTACCTGAAGAAGAAGGAAAACCTGTCGGCGCGCCTGGGTGACGTGCTGTCCTCGATGTACCTGGCATCGATGGTGCTCAAGCACTACGAAAACCAGGGCCGGCCCCAGGCCGACCTGCCGCTGGTCGAGTACGCCTGCCGCCTGCTGCTGTACCAGGCCCAGGAGCAGTTGCACAGCTTCCTGCGGAATTTCCCGGTCCGCTGGCTCGCGGTCCTGATGCGGATCTTCATTTTCCCGCGCGGGCTTACCTATTCGGCGCCGGGCGACCGCCTGAATCCCCAGATCGCCGAACTGATGATGAATCCCGGCGAGTCGCGCGAGCGGCTGTGCCAGTACGTCTATCGCACGCTCGAGCCGACCAATCATCTGGGACTCGTGCAGCAGGCCATGGAACTCGCGATCGCGGCCGAGCCGATCGAAAAACGGATCCGCGTCGAAGGCATCAGGACCGGTCGGGTCACGGCGCTCGAGTTGCCGGGGCAGATCCGCGAGGCACTGGCCGCCGGCATCATTTCCGAGGCCGAGGCTGCGCAGCTGCGCGAGTACGACCGCATGGTCATGGACATCATCCACGTGGATGACTTCGATCCGCGGGAACTCGCGGCAGGCTCGTCCTACGAGATCCAGCTCGACGGCGGCAGTGTGCAGGTCGCCTGAGGGCGAGCCGGGTTCCCGTCCCGCGCCATAGCCGGAGCCACGTCGGCATCATGCAGCCGGGTCCGGTGTCACATTTCCGGGCCCCGCCGGCACTCCCGGGCAGCGACTGCCACGAAAAGCTGCGACGCGTTTTGCAGAATTGTCCCCCCAACAGGAATCAACTGGGAGCGTCCAGACGGGGGGATTCATGCCTCTACGGAACGACACCGGGCTGCTGACCGTATCCGACGTCCGCGAATTCTTTCGCGACGCGCTCGCAACGGCGCTCGAGCAACAGCATCTGCGGGTCAAGGACCACACCGAACATTACGTCGTGAACCTGCTCGCGATGTTCGCGCGCACCGAGGCCCTGTTCGAGCCTGGCCCGGATGGCGCGCGGCTGAAGCCTCTCGCGCTGCTGCTGGCCGACGCATTCGAAACCCAGGACGACGAACGCCGCTTCCGCACGCTTCAGCGCCTCGGCGATGTCGCGCTCTTCGTCGCCGGATTCCTTGCCAACGGCTTCCCGCGCCGGCTGGTCGACATCGACTACCACGTCGCCATGGGTGGCCGGGCTTATGGCGCCCTCGCGCAATCGTCCCGGCGCGGGCCGCGGCGCGTGCTCGCGACCGTCTTTGCCGAGCTCGAGGACAAGTTCCAGCCACTCGTGGATGCGCTCAACGACATCAGCGACTGCGCCACGACCCAGTCGCAGCACGACCTGCTGCGGCTCTATGACCTGTGGCACCGGACCGGCAGCCAGCGCGCCCACCGCCTGCTGATGCGACTCGGCATCCAGCCCGTCCTTGCCGCCACGCGCGCGCATTGAAATGCCCGTTGCAGCGCTTGGGAAACTCGAACTGCTGCTCCGCGGGATCTACGATCTCAGCATCGGCAGCCGCGTCGAGGATTTCCTCGTCACCGACCGGCAGGCGCTGCCCGGCGCCTGCCATGACGCGCCGGGCGATGAGCAGCTGTTCGTCACCGCGACCGACGATGAGCTGTGCATGTCGCTGTACCTCGATCCGCGGCTGCTGGAGCGGCTGCAGGCGCACGATCCGAGCGATGAACTCGACCAGCGCAATGTTGCCGATTGCTGGGCAGCCGTCGAGGGCATCAGCCATTTCCTTTGCGTCGCCCACAACGCGGAGCACGACCGCCCCGTCTCGCTGCTGACGCTGGAGCTGCAGGCGGAGATCGACAAGTACATCGCGAGTTTCCTGCTGCTGACCAGGCGGGATCCCCATCGGTTCCCGGCCGAGCTGCATCCGCTCCTGTTCGAGCGCACGCGCATCGATCCGGCACTCGCGGCGGGCCGCGAGCCGCTCTACCGGCGGGCGAGCCGCTATGCGGCGCGATTCTGCGCGAAGCTCGAGCCGCGCCTGCGCGCCCTGTGCCGATCCGGCCGCGGCAACTGGCAGAGCGAACTGCGGAAGTTCTACCGGCTGACGGACCTGGGCAAACTCAGGCACATCGAGCGCATGCAGGCCGCCCTCTGAGCTAAGATCGGCGCTGTCGCTCGCAACGAGCCACCGCGTGCCATCCAGCCTCATATATGAAGTCGAGTGCGAACTCGACCCGGACATCGTCGCGGACTATGACGCCTGGCTACCGGGCCATGTTCGCGACGTGCTGGCCTGCCAGGGCTTCCTGGGAGCCAGCATCCAGGCGCTCGAGACGCCCGCGGGCCAGCGCCAGCGACGGCGTATCCAGTACCAGCTCGAGGGCGCGGCCGCCCTGGACCACTACCTGGAGAACAAGGCGACACAACTCAGGACCGAGACGGCCGAGCGGTTTGGCGGCAGGGTGCATTGCATGCGTCGTGTCTTCACGCCGCGCGTGGAGCTGCTGCCGGTCGCCCTCGAACCGTCGCGCTGCCTCAATTGCGGTGCGCCGGTCGCCGGCAGGCATTGCGCGGCCTGCGGCCAGGCGGGGGACATCCATGTGCTGTCCATGCGCGAAGTGGCCGGCGACATCACGCATTCACTGCTGCATCTCGACAGCCGCGTCTGGCGCACGCTGAAACTCCTGGTGCTGAAACCTGGCGTATTGACGCGCGAGTTCATTGCGGGTCGTCACCAGAGCTACCTGCCTCCATTCCGGCTGTACCTCGCCATCAGCCTGCTGTTCTTCGCGCTCTCGACGCTGCTGCCCGACACCGGGCCCACGCGTGCCAGCGACAAGGGGGAGACGGTCATCGCGCCGGCGGGCGAGCCCGGCGCGGATGTCCGCAAGGAGCTCGCACAGGCCGGTGTCGACCCGGCGACGATCGAGCTCATGACTTCCGGGGAGCAGGGGGGCTGCAAGCTGAGCATCAATGTGCCGCTCCTCGGCTGGCTGCAGGAGCCGGCACGGCGTGCCTGCGAAAGAATCAAGGCAGACGGCGGCGCGCGCCTGTTCGAGCACTTTGCGGATACGGCGCCGAAGCTGATGTTCGTGTTCCTGCCGCTGATGGCGGCCGTGGCGCTCCTGTTCTACTGGCGGCCGCGGCGGCTCTACGCCGAGCACCTGGTCCTGTTCCTGCACAGTCACGCGTTCATGTTCGTGCTGTTGGCGGCCATCTCCATCCTCAACGCGATAGCGGCCGTCGCATCGCCGTTGCTCGGCCCGTTGAAGCTGATCAATTTCCTGCTGTTCGCGTACCTGCCTTACTATGTGTTCCGCTCCATGCGCGTCGTCTACTCCGAGGGCCGGCTGAAGACTGCGGCCAAGTTCACGGCGCTGGCGACAATCTATTTTGTGCTGCTCGCCATCACGATGCTTTCGGGCCTGATCTACACGGCGCTGACGTTGTCATGAGCGAGCATCGCGCCATCCTGCACGTGGACATGGACGCCTTCTTCGCGGCGGTCGAGCAGCATGACAATCCGGAACTGGCGGGCCAGCCCGTCGTGGTCGGCGGCAGTGGCGGGCGCGGCGTCGTGGCGGCGGCGAACTATGAAGTGCGCCGTTTCGGCGTGCATTCAGCAATGCCGATGCGCGAGGCGCTGAAGCGCTGCCCGCATGCTGTCGTCGTGCGCCCGCGCATGAAGCGCTATCACGAGGTGTCCGGGCAGGTATTCGAGGTCTTCGGCGGATTCACCGACCTCGTTGAGGGCCTGTCGCTGGACGAGGCTTTCCTCGACGTGACCGGAAGCATTGGCCTGTTCGGCGGCGCCGAGGCCATCGCGCGCGAGATCAAGAACCGGATCCGGGCCCGCACCGGGCTCACGGCCTCGGTCGGCGTCTCGCACAACAAGCTGCTCGCCAAGCTCGCCTCCGAAATGAACAAGCCCGACGGCCTGACCGTGATCCGGCCTGCGGACGTCACCGCGACGCTCGACCCGTTGCTGGTGCGCCGGCTGCACGGCATCGGCGCCAAGACCACGGCGCGGCTCGAGCAGCAGGGCATCTACACGCTCGGGCAGCTCCGTCGCGCTCCGCAATCCGTGTTATGGCCCCTGTTCCGCCGCGACACGCGCGAAATGCGCGAGCGCGCCGCCGGCATCGACGACCGGCCGGTCGTCGCCGACGCGCCCGAGAAGCAGATCAGTTCCGAGGAGACTTTCGACGTCGATCTCCGGGATCACGAGGAACTGCAGAAGCGCCTCGCGCAGCTTGCCGATCGCACCGCGGCACGCCTGCGCGCCCGGCAGCTGAAGGCCGGCATGGTCAGCATCAAGGTGCGCCGCCGCGACTTCACGACCTACACGCGCCAGAAGAGCTTCAGCCCGCCGACCCAGGAAACGCGCCTCGTCCTGCAGGTGGCGGCGGAACTGCTGCAGGGCTGGTTCGAGGAGCAGCCGCGCGCGGCCGTGCGCCTGCTCGGCGTTGGCGTCAGCGACCTGCTGCCGGCCCAGCAGCTCGATCTCTTTGCCAGCCGCGAAAGCGCGGACGCCGGCAAGCTCGACGAAACGCTCGATCGCATCCGCGGCAAGTACGGCACGGAGGCGGTCAAGCGCGGCAGCGACCAGTGAGCAAGTACCGGACTCCGGCCGCACCCGGGACCGGTTTTGCGCTACCCCGGGCGAGCAGGCATCATGAGCCCCCGGCAGCAGGCCGGCCGGACGCATAAGTCCCCATGTACAAAAGCTTTTTTGGGCTGACCGAAAAGCCGTTCGCGATCACGCCCGATCCGCGCTACCTGTATCTCAGCGAGCGTCACGCGGAAGCGCTCGCGCACCTGGCCTACGGCGTCACCGAGGCGGGCGGCTTCATCCAGCTGACGGGCGAAGTCGGCACCGGAAAGACGACCGTGCTCCGGAGCCTGTTGCAACAGCTCCCGGCGCATTGCGACGTCGCGCTGATCCTGAACCCGCGCGTGACATCCGCCGAGTTCCTGCTCTGCATCTGCGACGAATTGCACGTGCAGGTGCCGGCGGCAGCCGCCGGCAGCGTCAAGTCGCTCGTGGACCTGCTGACCCATTTCCTGCTCGATGCGCATGGCCGCGGGCGGCGTGTCGTGCTGATGGTGGACGAGGCGCAGAACCTGAGCCCGGACGTGCTGGAACAGGTGCGGCTCCTGACCAACCTAGAGACCGCGACCCAGAAACTGCTGCAGATCATCCTGATCGGCCAGCCCGAACTGCGGGCCGTGCTGTCGAAACCTGAACTGCGCCAGCTCGCACAACGCGTGACCGGGCGTTATCACCTCGAGGCGCTCCGGCGCCCCGAGACCAGCGCCTACACCCGGCACCGCCTGCGGGTCGCCGGCGCCACGGGCGAGTTGTTGGCGCCGGGCGCGTTGCGTGAACTCCATCGCCTGTCGGGCGGCGTGCCGCGCATCATTAATGTCATCGCCGATCGCGCCCTGCTCGGCGCTTATACGCGCGAAGAACATCGCGTGACCGGCGAGCTGGTGCGGCGCGCCGCGACCGAGGTCTACGGCCGGCCGGTGCTCGCGCCCTGGGTGCGCTGGACGGCACTCGCGGGCTCCGTCGCCGGCGTCGCACTGCTGGCATTCGTCGTCTGGCGGGCCGTACCGGTCGATGAATCCACGAAGACCAGCGCATCGCCCGCAGTCGTCGCCCAGGCGGCGCCGGTTTCGCCGCCGGCCGTGGCATCGCTGCCGCCGCGCCCCGAACTCGGCGTGCTGCTCGCGCTCGATGCCAGCGGCGCGACCATTGACTCCGCGTTCAGCTCGCTGTTCCGGCTGTGGGGCGCCAGCTACCAACCGGGCGCCGGCCGCGGCTGCGAACAGGCGACGACGCTCGGCCTGTCCTGCGTCTGGCAGCGCGGCTCGATCGCACAACTCAAGCTGATCAATCGTCCGGCGATATTGTCGCTGGTCGACACGGGCGGGGCCTCGCGACAGGTCGTGCTCGCCAGTCTCGACGGTGCCCGGACCAGACTGCTGATCGGCGCGAGCGAAGTCGAGGTGCCGGTTGCCGAACTGGCGGATTACTGGTTTGGCGAGTTCATCGTGCTGTGGCGTCCGCAGGCCGGCGCACTTCGCCCGTTGCGTGCCGGCATGCGCGGCGAGGACGTGCGCTGGCTGCGTCAGGGACTCGAGCAGCTGGGCGGATTGCCGGCATCCGACCCTTCGCAGGACCTGTTCGACACCGGGCTCGAAAGCCTGGTCGTGGATTTCCAGCGCAGCCGGCGCCTCGCCGTCGATGGCGTCGCCGGCGTACAGACCCAGCTCGTGCTCGATGCCGCGCTAGGCCTGCCCGGCACCCCGACGCTCACGGGCTCGCGGCCGGAGCGCGGCGCATGAGTTTCATCCTGGATGCGCTGCGCAAAGCCGAACTGGAACGCCAGCGCCAGAGCGGCCCGTCGATCGCGGAACTGCCCATGGCCCGCGAGGACCGGCGACTGCCCTGGGCGATGCTCGCGATCGGGCTGTTGCTCGCGCTGAATGTCGGCGTATTGCTGTTCTTCCTGCTGCGCGACGCGCCGCCGGCCGCGACTGCCGCCGGCGTGCCGGCGATGGCGGTGGCCGCCGCGACGCCGCCGTTCGCGGCCCCGGTCAGCGTCGCGCCGATGCCATCGCCCGCAATTGCTACGGGACCCGCAGAGACGGCTAGCACGCCAGAGGAGCCGCCGGCTGCCCAGGAAATGCCGGGTCCGGAATCGTTGCCGCCGCCTGCGCCGGATCCGACCCTGCTGCCGATCGCGCCGGCGGCAACAGGCCATGTCAGCCAGATGCCAGCCGCGCCGCCATCAATCGACGAATTGCCGGCCCAGGCAACAGCCGGGCTGCCGGAGCTCGCCATCGATCTGCACATCTACGCGGATGACCCGGCGAATCGCGCCGTGTTCATCAATGGCCGGCGCTACCAGCAGGGTGCCGTGCTGCCGGAAGGACCGACCGTCGAGGAGATCACGCGCGACGGCGCGATTCTCCGCTATCACGGCCAGCGCTTCCTGTTGCCTCGCCTGTAAACAGCGAGCCCGGCGTGACGGCATGAATGCGGCCGCCCTGCCTGCTTCCAGCCTGAGCGGCACGGACTTGGCCGCCGCGCTGCGCACGGGGATCCATCGCCTGATCGCGAACGAAGAGATCATCAACAAGATCAATGTCTTCCCGGTCCCCGACGGCGACACCGGCACGAATCTCGCGTTGACGCTGCAGGCCGTGCTGGCCGCCCTGCGCGGCAATCCTGCGGCGCACGCGGGACAGACGCTGACCCTCGTGGCGGACGCAGCCCTCGATGGAGCCCGCGGCAATTCGGGTGCGATCCTCGCCCAGTTCCTGCTCGGTCTCGGCGACCGCGCGGGTCACCTGCCGGTGCTCACCGCCGGGGAATTCGCGGATGCCGTCAGCGGCGGTGCGAGTTATGCGCGTGAATCGCTCGCCGAGCCGCGCGAGGGCACGATCCTGACGGTACTGTCGGATTTCGCCGGCGCGGTCGCCGCTGAAGTCCGCGAACGCGGCGTGCGCGACTTCCCGGCGCTGTTTCGCGCGGCGCTGGTAACGGCACGCCGTTCGCTCGAGGCGACCACGAACCAGCTCGAGTCCCTGCGCCGCGCGAACGTCGTGGACGCGGGCGCATTGGGCTTTGTCGAGCTGGTCGCCGGCATGTCGGAATACTTCGAGACCGGCGTCGTGCCGGCCGACGACGCCCCGGTCAACCTGGTGCACGACGAGGCGGTGGCGGCCGGCCAGGAGGAGGACCTCGAATACCGCTACTGCAGCGAATGCACGATCACCGGGCCAGCCATCGACCGGCGCAAGCTTCGCGACGAGGCTGCGGCGCTCGGCGGCAGCCTGGTCGTCGCCGGCACCCATCGCAAGGTCCGCCTGCACCTGCACCTGAACGAACCGCAGCGCCTGTTCGAGCTTGCCACCGGTTACGGAGAAGTCAGCGGAGAGAAGGCCGACGACATGCAGCGCCAGCAGGAGATGGCGCACCATGAGCCGCGCCGGCGTGTCGCGGTCGTTACCGACTCGGCAGCCGACCTGCCGGACTCCGTGCTGGAGGCGCTCGATATCCACATGGTGCCGGTGCGCGTGCACTTTGGCTCGCACAGCTATCTCGACAAGATCAGCCTGTCACCCGAGCAGTTCTTCCGCGAGCTCGCCACCAATCCGCAGCATCCAAAAACCTCGCTGCCGCCGCCCGGCGATTTCCGGCGCGCCTTCGAGTTCCTGGGCTCGCACTATGGGGCGGTCGTCTACGTCGGGCTGACGGCGCGCGTCAGCGGCACCTTCCAGAGCGCCGAGACGGCCGCCAGCCGCGTGCGCACCCGGGCACGCATATTGACGGTTGATTCCGAAACCGCGGCGCTCGGCCAGGGACTGATCGTCATGCGCGCCGCGGAAGTGGCGGCCGCCGGCGGCGATGCCGAGGCCGTGCGCGCCGCCGCGCTCGCCGCCCGCCGCAGCACGCGGACCTGGGGCTGCCTGGTCACGCTCGAGTACGCGGTGCGGGGCGGACGCGTGCCCGGCTGGGTCAGGACCGTCGCGGACCTGCTGCAGCTCACGCCGGTCCTGGCCGTCAGCGCCAACGGCAATGTCGGCCTCGGCGGCGTACTGTTTGGCCGTGCCGATCCCTACCGGCGATTCGGCAGCTTTCTGCGCCGGCGGCTCGATCCCGGCAGGCGCTGGCGCGTCGGCATCGCGCACGCCAATGCGCCGGAGGCGGCGGCGCTCGTGCGCGACGCTGCGATCAAGGGCCTGCCACAGGTCGAGGTCCTGCCCATCATTCCGCTCGGCACCGCCCTCGGCGTGCATGGCGGCCCAGGCTGCATCGTTGTCGCGGCGCAGGAAATGGACACGCCGCCCCAGACTCCGACCGCCTCATCCTAGCTGCGCGTCGCCCGGTGCCTGCGCCACAGCCGGAGATAGACTGCTGCGTTCACCGCCAGCACCAGCGCGCCCAGCAGCCATTGCAGTTCGCGCGTGAGTCCTGCGGGATAGATCAGGGCCGTCAGGTAATGGGCGATGAAGCCACCGGCGAAACCCTCGTCGCCACCCTGCATGCGCAGCCAGTTCTCGAGCGGCGTCAGCGGGCAGATCCAGCCAGTGAACTCGATCACGGCCCCCCAGGCCGCCACTGGAATGTGCAGCCAGATGAGTCGCGGGCGCCGCAGCACCAGGAATCCACCCAGCAGCACGAACAGGACGAATCCGAGATGCAGGACGAGGACTGCATCGGCTAGCGTTCGATACAGCATGTCCGCCCAGGGCGTGTCAGGGCGGCGCGGACGCTCGGATCAGGGGCCGGCCTTCCCCGCTCCAGCGCAAATAATCGCCTTCGAGCTGGAACAATCGCTGAAAGCCGGCCTGCCGCAAGGCTGCGAGTGCGAGCGCCGAGCGCCGTCCGCTGCGGCAATAAACCACGATATCCCGCGTGCCCTGCGCCCCGAGCTCCCCGAACCGCTCGCCGATGACATCGTGCGGAATATTGATCGCGCCGGGCAGGTGCCCCGCGTCGAATTCAGCGGCACTGCGCACGTCGAGCACGAGCAATTCCGCATCGCCCGACTGCAGCCGCTGGCTGAGCGCCTGCGGCGTGATCGTCGCGAACTCTGCGGCCCCCGCCGTGCCGGCAAGTGCCGCGGTCAGGACGGCGACCAGTAATAGAAACCGCTTCAATTCAGCCCTCGAGGACGAAGGTAAGCCGCATCCGGACCCGGTAGCCCTTGATCTTGCCCTTGTCGATCTGCACTTCCTGGTCCGCAATCCAGGCGCCGGTGATGTTCTTGAGCGTCTTGCTGGCGCGATTGATGCCCTGCTGGATGGCGTCGCCGAAGCTCTTGTCCGAGGTCGCGGTGATTTCAGTGATTTTTGCGACAGTCATGGCGTGCTCCTTGCGTTCAATAGTGGGTCTGTTTCCTTTGCCGATGATACGCTTCCGCCCGGCGTCTCCGGATCGCGATTGAGCAGCAGGCTCGAGAATACGGCGACCGGCGCGGCATCGCCCTGCTCCGCAAACCGGACCCGGACCGTTCGATAGTGATAGGCGAATTCCGCACCCGCGAGCAGGGCTTTGGTGCGGACCCCGGAGGCGGCGTCCGGCGCGGCCGCAATGACTTCCCGCGCCGGCAGGACCGTGCGCGAGGACTTGAGCAGGAGGTCCACCTCG
>JAHFSF010000129.1 GCA_023265875.1 Gammaproteobacteria bacterium
CCTTGAGCCCGGCGTTATGCCAGGCAGGGCCGAATTCACCGCCGCCGCGGATGTTGGCGACGACAAAGGTGCCGCCGCGCTCGAGCCAGAGCTTGCCGATGATGCTCGAATACCACGGCGTCACCGAGATCTGGAAGCCACCGTAGGCGTACAGCAGCGTCGGCGCTGCTCCGACCAGGTCCACACCCTTCGGCCGCACGACGAAGTACGGGATCTTCGTGCCGTCCTTCGACGTCGCCTCAAATTGCTCGACCAGGTGATTCGAGGCATCGAACCGCGGCGCGAGGGCCTTGAGCCGCTCGGTGCTTCCGCTCGCGGCATCGGCCAGCCACTGCGTCGTCGGCGTCAGAAATCCTGCGACGCTCGCAATCAGCCGGTCGCTCCGCTCCGACGCCGTGACGATGCCCACCGAGGAATTGCCGGGCAGTTGCTCGAGCCTGGTGCGGGCCCAGACTCCCTGATCCGGCTCGAGGACGTAGATCGCGCCTTTCACGTTCTCATAGAGCGCGACCAGCAGTTTCGTGCGTGTACTCGAAACTTCCTCGATGGATTCACGCGGACCCGGACGCAGCACCAATTGCGGTGCTGCGTGTTCCGGGTCGGCCTCGAGTGTCGCGAGGTCGTAGGCAGCGAGATCGCCTTCCTTCAGGCCGCCGGCCGCCCAGTCCTGCTCCAGCGTGAACGTGAGCCTGCCCTGTACGAAAGTCCTGACCGTCGACTGCAGCGGCAGCGGCAACTTGACCGGCTTTTCGCCACCGATGAAGTAATACTCGCCCGTGAAGGTATCGAGTGGGCGCGAGGCCAGGACGGCCTGCACCGCGCCATCCGCATCGCGCAGCACGAGAGGATCGACGCCGTAGCCGCCGTCCCTGGCATCGCCGCGGAAGAGTTCCTGCGCCATCGACAGGTTCTGGCCGCGCCGGACGGACTTGACGATGTATGGGTAGCCTGCGGTCGTCAGCTGGCCCGGCTCCCATTCCGTCGCGGCCAGGATCGTATCGGCATCGAGCCAAGCAACGCGATGCTTTCCTTCGGGCAGGCTGAAGCCACCCACGACGAAGGCATGTGCGTGCGTGTCGAACTCGCGCACCGTCACCGCGTCCTTACCGGCGTCGGAAAGGGAAACGAGGCACAGCCGGTCCTCCGGCGGCAGGCAATCGACGCCGCTCCAGACCCAGTTGGCTTTCTCCGATTTTGCGAACGCATCCAGGTCCAGCAGCGTTTCCCATGCCGGAGCCTCGCCGCGGTAGCTCTCGAGCGTCGTGCGGCGCCAGATGCCGCGCACATGCAGGGCGTCCTGCCAGAAATTGCGCAGCTCATCGCCGCCCGCAAAACTGACGCCCGGAATGCGGTCCTTCGCATTCAGGATCGCGAGCGCGTAAGCATGCAGCTGTGCGAACTGCGGATCGGCCTCCAGCACCTTGAGCGAGCGCTCGTTCTGCGTCCGCGCCCAGGCGAGCGCGCGCTCGCCTTTGATGTCTTCCATCCAGGTGTACGGGTCGTCGTCCGATGCGGCAAGAGCCGCGCCTGCAAGCCAGCTGGCGGCGATGAGCAGTACGGGGATCAGTCGCCGCAGGCCGCCTGGACTCATGGCCATTCCCGCTCCAGCTGTTCCGCCGTGACGAAGCGCGGGCGAATGTCCACCGCTACGTCGTCGAGACGGTCGAGCACGGCACGCACTTCCGGGCGAATCACGACCAGTCGATCGAGCAGCCGCCTGGTGCCGTCGTAGTCACCGGTCGCCTGCAGCGTCATCAGTTCGCGCGTGAGGGCGGTCGTGGCTTTCTTCGCCCGCTGCAGATCGACGCTGAAAGTGCCGTCGGCATTGGCGCGGAATCCGCCGGCATCGAGCAGGTAATTCACCTGCAGCGCCATGCCCTTGGCGTGCGCTTCGGTCATGCCGAAGCGCAGCGTGCGAAAGGCCGAGGCGAGGAATGTCGTGTATATCGCACGCTCGTCGCCCCTGTTCAGCACGCCCTTGTCCATCAGTTGCTGCAACGCCCACAGGCCGGAGATGTCTGCCTTCGCCTCCTCGACCGTGCTGTAGAGCTCCTTGATCGCCAGGCGGATGCTCACGCCCTTCCCGCCCGGCCCCGTGTTCTTGGGTCCAAGACCATGCATGGTTTCATGCATCAGGATGTGGGTGAAAAACGCGTCGAAATTGACGTATGGCTGATCCGATGGGGCAAGCGCCACTTTCGAGATCGGCAGCAGCGCGTGGTCGAACTTCGCCTGCTGGAAGTTCTTCAGCATCATGCGCTTCGAGCCCATTTCATTGACGATGCGCTCGTCGTTCGGCAGGTTGTACGCCGCGTACTGCACGCCGCGGTTACCGTCGCCTGCGGCGAACACGACATTGACTACCCGCATCGGCGCCAGGCCGCCGAGTTCGGCGCGCCGGTATCGCGCATCGATCGGCAGGCGGTTCTCGAGCCACTGCAATTCTCTGCCGAATCGCTCGAGCTTCTTCGTCTCCGCGTCGTCACGCACGGTGATGAATGCCTCGAAGGCGGCCTTGAAGTTGAACCATTCGTCTTCGTAGACTTCGTAGGGCCCGATTGTCGGTTCGATGGTGGCATCGAGTTTCATCCAGGCGACATCGCTCGCGTAGTAATCGTTGGATACCAGTGCCGCCGCGCGCGACTCCAGGAACTCCTTGAGGGTCTGCTGCGCCGTCACTGCCGCCGCCGCGCGCAGGTGCTGCGCCATTTCGGCGAGCTCGCCCTGGTACTCGAGGCTGTAGGGCACCGCGGCAAACTTCCCGCTGGCATCGCGGCGAATGGTCGTGAAAAAGCCTGTCGCGGCCGCGCGATCCGCCGCTGCGAGACTGGCGATCCAGGTTTGCACTTCGGCGCGCGTGGCGCCTGCAGGATAAAAATTTGCGGCGTCCGGCTTCTCCGCAACGCCTGGCAGGAACGGCACATCCAGGTCGAGCCGTGACCACGGTCCTTTGTTGATCAGGAAGTAGTCCAGCCGCGCCCGGCCAAGGAGTGAAGCGTCTTCCATCAGCTTGAGCAGCAGCGCTTCGTTGCCTGCCCAGACCTGTCGCAGGAACAGCGCATCGGTCAGCCGGGCCGCGCGGATCAGGCTCGCGAGCGCCTGGCGCTCGTTTGCCGGCAGGCCGGAGAGATCGATCTCGATGTCCACCGGTGCAAGGCGCAATGACATGGCATTCAGGCGCTGCAATTCGGGCTGGATTCGCATGGCTTCGCTTGCCAGCGACAGCGTGGGCACCAGCATCAATGCCGCGACCAGATACTTCATGGGTCAACTCCAGCGGGGCGCAAGGGGCACACCTATTGTGCCCGGATGGGCAACGACTGTCCGTTATACAATCGCCGCTGCACACTTCCACCAGAAATCCCGGCGGGAACTCCCATGAAATACCTCGTCAATGTGCTGATCGGCTGGCCGGAGCGCGTGGCGCAGCATCTGCTCTGGCTCGCACCCCTGTTCGCCCGCATCGTGGTCGGCTGGGTATTCCTGTGGACCGGCTGGGGCAAGCTCACCCATCTGCCGTTGGTCACGGAAAACTTCGTCGGTTGGGGCATCCCCTTCCCGGACATCCTCGCCCCCTTCGCCTCCGGGATCGAATTCTTCGGCGGGATATTCCTGCTGCTGGGCCTGCTGACCCGCATTTCTGCGGGTGCACTATGCGTAGTCATGCTGGTCGCGATTCGCGTGGCGCAGTGGGATGACATCGACTCGCTGGTAACCCTGCTGGGATTCGAGGAAGTCATGTACCTGGCCTTGTTCCTGTGGCTCGCGATCGCGGGGCCTGGCGCCATCGCGGTTGATAATCTGCTGCGGCCGCGGACGCATTCACGGGCCTGACGACTCGATGGTCTCAAAGTCCCCGGCAGGGCGGCGATTGCCGGCGGGTATCTGGTTGCTCGGCTGCGCGTCGCTGTCCATGGACGCGTCATCGGAACTGGTGCACAGCCTGTTGCCGGTCTTCATGGCGAGCGTGCTCGGCGCGTCGATACTGACCATCGGCATCATCGAGGGCGTGGCCGAAGCGGCCGTTGCGATCACCAAGGTGTTCTCCGGGTCGCTCAGCGACTATCTGCGCCATCGCAAGTGGATCGTCGTCGGGGGCTATGCGCTGGCAGCCTTCACGAAGCCGATGTTCCCGCTCGCGCAGTCGATCTCCTCGGTATTCAGCGCCCGTTTCATCGACCGCATTGGCAAGGGCATCCGCGGCGCGCCGCGCGACGCGCTGATCGCCGACATCACACCGCCGGCCCTGCGTGGCGCCGCCTACGGACTGCGCCAGTCGCTCGATTCCATGGGCGCCGTGATCGGCCCGCTGCTCGCCCTCGGATTCATGCTCTGGCTGGCCAACGACATCCGTGCGGTGCTGTGGGTGGCGGTCCTGCCGGCATTCATCGCCGTCACGCTGCTGTTGTTCCTGCGCGAGCCCGTGCAATCGCCGGCCAGCACCCGCGATGTGCGCTGGTCGGTGGCCGACTTCGGCCAGCTGCCGGCGCGTTTCTGGGTCATCGTCGCCCTCGGCGGAGTATTCACGCTGGCACGTTTCAGCGAAGCTTTCCTGATCCTGCGGGCACAGGACGTCGGACTGGGGCTCGGCCAGGTACCGCTGGCACTGGTCGTCATGAGCCTGAGCTACGCGCTGTTCGCGTACCCGGCAGGGGCCGCCGCGGATCGCATCCACCACCGGTCTTTATTGCTGGCCGGCATCGCGCCGCTGGTCGCCGCCGACCTGGTGCTGGCCGCCGCGGACTCGGCGCTGCCAGTATGGATCGGCTGCGCGCTATGGGGCCTGCACATGGCTTTCACGCAGGGACTGTTCGCCAAGCTCGTCGCCGACGCGGCGCCGGATGCCTTGCGCGGCACAGCCTTTGGAGTCTTCAACCTGGCGAGCGGTGTTGCTTTGCTGCTTGCGAGTGTCATCGCAGGGGCGCTGTGGAGTGCCTATGGTCCGGCGCTGACGTTCTGGACAGGCGCCGGATTCGCGATGCTGGCGGGACTCGGCGTGCTTTTCGTCGACTCGCGGCGCTTCAAATGAGATCTGCATCGGCCAGGTCCCTCATCAGCGGGCTCACGCCATAAGTCCATGGTGTGCAGTCGGTCGAGAGCCCGACGCGATTGACCAGGTCACCCAAGTTCTCGCTGGAGATCGTCACGACATCGCCGATTCTGTGGGTAAAGCCCTTGCCCGCCTCGCCGCGATCCTTTGCAGGCACGAACATCGTGCCGAGATAAAGCACCATTCCGTCGGGATACTGGTGGTGTGGCCCCATCGCAGCGGCAACCAGTTCCTCGGGCGACCGGCTGATTTCGGCCATTGCGCTGGATCCCTCCAGCAAGAAACCGTCATCGCCCTCGACCGCGAGGCGCACAGTCGCACGCTTCAGGTCGTCGAGTGAATTCGTCCCATCGAAGAGCCGGACAAACGGGCCGATCGCGGCCGACGCATTATTGTCCTTCGCCTTGCCGAGCAGCAGCGCTGAACGGCCTTCGATGTCGCGCAAGTTAACGTCGTTGCCCAGACTCGCGCCCACAATTCTTCCCTTGCTGGATGTCACGATAATGACTTCCGGCTCCGGGTTGCTCCACTTGGACGCCGGATGCAGGCCGACATCGGCGCCAAATCCGACCGAGGCGAGCGGCTGGCACTTGGTAAAGATCTCGGCGTCGGGACCGATGCCAACTTCCAGATATTGCGACCAGGCTCCGCGCGCCATCAGCCTTTGCTTGCAGGCCGTGGCTTCGCGCGAGCCGGGCCTGAGTTTCGAGAGATCGTCGCCGATGACCGCCCTGATGTCGGCGCGAATGACTTCGGCCTTTTCCGGGGAGCCCCTCGCCTGCTCCTCGATCACGCGCTCCAGGAGGCTGGCGACGAACGTGACACCTGAGGCCTTTACTGCCTGCAGGTCAACCGGCGACAACAGGAAGGGCCGCAATGGATCGCGCCTGGCCTCGAAGCTGTTGCCTGCGATCTCCTGCAGCATGCCGATTGCCCTTCCGCTGGCGGAGCGGACATAGTCTACGGGATCATCCATTTCGCAGATGTCACGCACCGTTGGCGCGGTCCGCGAAGTGATGTCAAAGATCAAGCTGCCACGAACGGTCACGACCAGGGGGTGCGCCTTGCCGGAAGCCCTGGCGCGGCCAAGAAAGACGCCTTCGCCCGGCAGATTGATCGAATGCGGCATGGCGGGCAGCCGGCCTATCGGCGTCGAAACACCGGATCGCGCTTTTCCTTGAACGCGGCCCGACCTTCGCGCGCATCGTCGGTCGCGAAACAAATCGTCTGCAGCTCGCGCTCATACTCGATGGCTGTTTCGGGCGGCATGGCGTGGGCTGCCTTCAGATTCAGTTTCGCGGTTTCGGCCGCGATCGGCGCCCGGGTCGCAATTGTTCCAGCGATCTCCCGCGCCCGATCCAGAAGGCGTCCGCGCGAAACAACTTCGCTGACCAGCCCCCAGGCCAGCGCCCGTCCGGCGTCGATGGGGTCGCCGGTCATCAGCATCAGGGCCGCATTCGACATGCCGATCGAGTGCGCAAGGTGCATCGCCATGCCGCCACCGCCGATCCATCCCAGCTTGATTTCCGGCGCAGCGAACTGGGCGTTTTCAGACGCAATGCGAATATCACAGGACATCGCCATCTCCAGCCCGCCGCCGAAGGCGTAGCCGTTCACGGCACAGATCGACGGCGTGGCTGGACTGAATGCACCACCCCAGGGCACACCGTCCACGACCAGCAGAAAAGCGTCCACTTCACGCAGACCCCAGAGAGCTGGAA
>JAHFSF010000130.1 GCA_023265875.1 Gammaproteobacteria bacterium
CGGCGGCCCGATGGCGCCGGGCCGTTCACATTGGCCCCGATCCGCGCTTCGACGCATTCAGGCCGGGTTCAGCGCGACCACCGGAAACTGCTGGCGTCGGTTCCGGCCGTCGCCGGCACAGTGGCCCGCCCCGGCAGACTGGGGTGCCTCGGGGTTCGGGTGGGCTGACGACGGTCGGGCCGGCAGCGCAGAATTTCAACTCTTAAATAGATATGAATGAACATTCTTCCGGCCGGAAGCCTGCGGTGCAGGATCCGAGATTCCGCGGGCGGCCAGTCACCATCGCCAGGTCCCCGCCGACCGGCGAGCGCCTGCAGAAGGTGATGGCCGACGCCGGCATCGCGTCGCGACGGGACTGCGAACTCGCGATCCGCGCGGGCCGGGTGCGCGTCAACGGACGGCGCGTGATGGAGCTGCCCTGTCTGGTCGAGCCCGGCAACCTGATCGAGCTGGACGGCACCGTCGTCGACACCGGCCGCCGCGCCGCCACCCGCCAGGCCAATCGCCTGTACCTGATGCTGAACAAGCCGCGGGGCGTCATTTCGACCGCGCGCGATCCGGGCGGCCGGCCGAATGTCGTCGCCCTGGTCGAAGCCGCCGTGCCAGCCGGCGCGCGCGTCTACCCGGTCGGACGCCTGGACGCCGACTCGACCGGACTCGTGCTGCTGACCAACGACGGCGAGCTCGCGCACCGGCTTGCGCACCCACGTCACGGAGTCGCGAAGGAATATCGCGTCTCCGTCCAGGGCGACCTGTCGCCCGCGGCGCTCGCGCGTCTGGCGAAGGGTCTCTATCTCGCCGACGCGAATGCGCCCGCGCGCGGCGCGAAGCGGGCCCAGCTCGCAGGCCTGCGCGTGCTGAAACATTCCAGGGATCGCCGGCGCGGCGACCTCGCACTCGTCTCCGTGACCCTGCACGAGGGCCAGAATCGCGAGATCCGCCGCCTGTTCGCCAGGGTCGGCGTCAAGGTGCGAAGGCTCGAGCGCGTCAGCCTCGGGCCGCTGCGTCTCGCCGGGCTCGCGAGCGGACGCTATCGGCACCTGAACGCCGGAGAAATCGCGGCGCTCTATCGTTCCGCCGGACTCGGCTGAAAGCGGCCGCCACCGGCGAAGCCGAGCAGGAAATACGGCTGGTCGAGTCGCGCGGTCGTGACCGTGCGTCCGCTGCCCGGCGCATGGATGAATTCCCCGCCGCCGACGTAGATGCCGACATGCGGATCGGGCAACCGGAAAAACACCAGGTCGCCGGGCCGCAGTTGGTCCAGTTCGACGGGCACGGCGGCCTGCTGCTGGGCGAGCGCCGTGCGCGGCGTTGCGACCCCCGCCCGTGCAAATACCAGGCTGACGAGGCCGCTGCAATCCATGCCGGCGGGATCCTCGCCGCCCAGGCGATAGGGCGCGCCAATCAGACCCTGCGCCTCGCGGACGATCCGGTTTACGAACGAGTTGTCCGCGGGACGCGTGGATGGCGACGCGATCACGGCCTGGGCCGGTCCGCCGTCGCGAGACGGTGCGCCCACACAACCGGCCATCATCCAGGCGGCCATGGCGATGCCTGCGAAGCCGCCCCGACCACGCCAGCCGCCCATCAATGCGCCCTCCTTCCGGTGACAATCGCCACTTTAGCGCGGCAGCGCCGGCGCCCACAGGCCTTAAACTGCCGGGAGTCCTCGCGACAAAGGCGTACCCGTGGCGGATGCGAGCACAAGGACGGCGGGCTGGCTGCTGGCCGTCATTGCATTCCTGATCGTCTACGGATCCCTGTATCCGTTCCGCTTCGCAGCGGTCGGGGACCAGGGTGTCTTCGCGCTGATCCGGGGCCTGCCATTCGCGCGCACGACCCGCAGCGACATCGCCGCCAACGTGCTCCTGTACCTGCCGCTCGGGGCCAGCCTCGCGTGGCTCCTCGCCGCGCGGCTCGGCGGAGCCCTGGCCGTCATCGCTGCCACGGTCGCGGGCGCACTGCTGGCATTCACGATCGAATGCCTGCAGCTCTACGAGACACGCCGCGTGGCGAGCCTCGCCGACGTGATGTACAACACGTTCGGAGCGGCCGCGGGCGCATTCATCGCGCTGTCGATCGCGGCGACACAGCGGCGATTGCGCGCATCGGCTGTCTCCGGCGCGTTGCGCCATCCGGTCGCGACCGCGCTGCTCCTGTCCTGGATCGGATATCGCCTCGCACCGTTCGCCCCGGTGCTCAATCCAGGAAAGTGGGCAGCGGCAGTCGCGCCGCTTGCCGAGGGGAGCTGGTGGACACCCGGCGCCATCCTGCCGCATGCGATCGCCTGGCTGGTGCTGGTGCTCGCCTGCGAACGGCTTGCACCGGGGCGGGCCCGCACGACGGCTGCCGTTGCCATGGGAGCCGTGCTGGCCGGAAGGATCCTGTTCGCAGGCCTGGCGCTCGAGCGTGCGGAACTCGCCGGCATGGCGCTCGCATTCGCACTGGCGAGCCCGCTGCTGCGCATGCCGATCGAACGCTCGGCGAGCATCCTCGCGGCGGCATTCGTCGTGCTGATTGCGATCCAGGGGCTGTCGCCCTTCGATTTCCAGCTCGCCCAGGACCGTTTCGCGCTGGTGCCATTCGGAGAATCACTGACCCGCTATCGCGCCACCAACCTGACCGACATGTTCCTGCGCTGCTATGGCAGCGGCTCTCTCGTGTGGTTGCTCGCGCGCAGCGGCCTGCCCGTGCTTCCCGCCACGGCGCTTGGAGCCGGCATCATTTTTTCCATCGAATTGCTGCAGACCTGGCTGCCGGGACAGACGGCCGAAGTCACGGATCCGCTGCTCGCCATCGCCGCTGGCAGCCTGATCGCGGTGTTCGAGCGCAATGGAGGCGCCAGATGATGGCGGTCCTGCAACGAAGCGGGAACACGATGGCTCATTCATGGTCTATCTTGGATGACCATGGCTAAGGTACCGGCTCTGCTGATGTTGGTTGCGGCGCTGCCGGTCCCGGCCGGCGCGGCGGACGAGCCGCCCCCGGCCCCTGCGCGCATCCTGGCGATGGACCAGCGCATGGAGGCCTATGACCAGTTCCGCACGATGTACGAGACCGCCCGGTTCGAGGAAGCCCTGCCATTTGCGCAGCGCGTCGTGGAATTGTCGGACACGGACCGCGATCGTGAAGCCGAGTTGCCGGTCGCCTACAACAATCTCGGCGCGACGCAGTTTCAGCTCAACGACTACCAGGCCGCCGCGCTGAGCTACGGAAAATCCCTCGAGCTGCTGGAGTCGACCCAGGGAATATCGTCGCGGCGCATGATCGTTCCGCTGACGGGCCTCGGCACGGTCTATGCCGCGCTCGACCAGCATGCGCTGGCCGTGGCGCAGTTCGATCGCGCACTGGCTATCAGCCGCCGTGCGGATGGACTCTTCAACCTCGCTCAGTTGCCGATGATCCAGCAGGTCGCCGACAGCCGCCTTGCGCTCAACGACCTGGGCGGTGTCGAGAACGACTACCGCTACGCGATCAAGATCACCCAGCAGCATTATGGGTACGACGACGAACGGACGCTGCCGGCCTTGCTGCGAATCGCATCATTCTATGAGTCGGTGCGGGAATTCAACGGCGCCCGCATGTACTACCTGCGTGCCCGCGACATCAGCATGAAGGAGGGCGGCGGATTCAAGCCGTTGGCGATCAAGAGCCTGCTCGGCATCGCCCGCACGCACCGGATGCAGTACACGATGGACCCGAATACGCTCGAAGGCCAGGGTCCGGCACGCGATGATGTCACTGGCGAGATGGTTGCCCGCATCTACCACGAATCGCGGGTGCCTCCCCCCACTGCGGACCGGGCCGGGCTCAAGTCCGTGCAGACGGCGCTCGAGCTCCTGCGCGCGACCCCCGACCCGCCACGGCAACTCCTGTCGGAGACCCTGACCGAAATGGGCGACTGGTATCAATCCACGTCGCGGCCAGCCGAGGCGCTTTCCTACTACGCGGAGGCAGCGTCCTTTGCCTCGGCGGATATTGCATCCGGCCTCGCCAATCCGCTGCTGGCGCCGCGGATGATTTTTTATCGCCCGCCGAGCGCGGCCTCGCGCGGACTGAATACGCTGACCGGCCAGTACCTGGTGCGCAAGACCGATTTCAGTTTCGCCGTCAGCGAGAAGGGAGAGGTTCACGACGTCACGGTCGTGTCTTCCGACATGCTGGACGGCCAGCTCGCCCAGTCGCGACGGGCGCTCGAGCGCGCCATCTACAGCCCGCGTTTCGAGAATGGCGCGCCGGTCGCGACGGAAGGAGTGCGCTTCACGGCCGACTGGTACGAGCAGAAGCCGGTCGAGGCCCCGTCAACCACCGGGAACTGAAGGCGGCGGCGCATCCTCGACTGGCGTTGGCGCTGTGACCGGCGGTGGCACGTCGACTGGCGGCGCCACCGGGGGCGGCACTTCCTCCGGCAGCGGCATCGCGGCAGGCTGCGGCATTGGCGCGGCGGAGGTGCGCAGCAGCAGCCGCACCGTGTCCTGGTCGGTCAGCTCCACCGCGAGTTTCGAGCCGGCGTCCCGCATCGCGCGCTGGGTCGCGATCTGCAGCGGCGTCTTGCTGGCCAGCGTGTGGGCGGCCTCGCGCCCGTACCCGGTGAAGGTGTAGGCATCGACGCGGCCGCCGGAGCCGTCGTAGACCGTCAGCAGGTAGCGGATCGTCACGATGAACGCCTCGCCCGCCACGTCCTTCGGTGTCAGGAAGGAATACTCCTCGAACTTGGGTTCCAGCACCATGACCAGCGGCGGCGAGATGTCGGCGACCCGCGTCGGATCGTCGACCGGAATCACCTGCTCGAACATGGCCTTCAGCAGCCAGTCCAGGTTCTGGACGTGCGCCGGGCCGAGCGTGATCTGGTAATCGACCTCGGAGCGCGTTTCCTTGTGCACGAACTCCCGGAATTCCTTCGAATAGTGGATGCCGACACGAACCGGCAACCGGTCGATCAGCGGAGGCGGCAGCTGGGACTGCGCCTCGAGCTTCGTCGCGGTGCATCCCGCGAGCAGCGCAACCACCGGCAGCGTGGCGATAAGAGGCCGAAGTTTCCGGATGTTCACTAGTTGCTCCGCCGCGCAGTCACGTACTCATGCTCCGGCAATCCGACGAACACGCCGCCATTCCTTGCGCACAGTATGCGCATCAGCGTCGAATATCTCATGCTCGTGTGCTGGGGATACTGGCCGGGAATCGGGAAACCCAGCGCATGGATGCGGACCAGGCGCTCGCCGGTTTCGCCGGCACGATTGATGCGGTCCACCGTGTCCACGACTTCCTGGATGGACGGCCCGGTGAACTCGTCGCCAAACACGTAAAGGCTGATCGGGTGATCACGGGTCCAGAAGGTCCGGATGGCAGCGACGATGCCTTCCGACGGACTTGAATTCGAGAATGCCTGCCAGCCCCTGAAAAACTTCAGTATTGCCTGGCGTCGCGCCGGCGAGTCCGGGATCCACTTGCCGCGGTACTCGCTGAACAGGTAACCGCCTTCGTCATCCATGACCTGGATGCCCTTCAGCTTCGGGTAGATATTCAGCACCTCCGCCAGCCTGCGTTCGGCATTCCCCCAGTTCTGGGACTGCATTGAGCCCGACGTGTCCACGATGAAGATCACCCATTCGCTGTCGATCGGCACGCCCGCGACCGGCTGGTCGTACACCTGCCGCCGGCCCTTGCTCTGCAACTCGCGCGTCTCCTCGATCAGCGCGAGGCGCGCTGCGGTGAGCGACTCGGCGATCTTCTTCAGCGATTCATCTTCCTCGGTGCTCGCCTTGTTCCTGCCCTGGATCGACGACAGGTCGCCGCGCAGGCGTGCAACCCGCCGCTGTTCCTCGGACAGCTGCTCGATGCGGGCGCGCAAATCACGTTCCAGCACCATTGAGGTGCCACGCAGCTCGTGGAGCTCCTGCTGCAGCTTGGCAATCTGCGCATCCAGGTCGACCCTCGCCTGCTCGAGCTGGATCGGCTGGCCGAATTCGCTCAGCACGAGCAGCAGGATGATCGCGCCGAAGCCGCAGCAGATGCAGTCGAGGAAGGAAATGCTGAAGGTTTCGGTGTCGCGGCGCACGCGTCGCTTCATGGCCAGTCCTTCGCGGGGCTCAGGAACCCGCCGCCCGTCAGACGGGCGAGGCGCCAGAAGTAGATCGGCGCCGACGGATCGCCTTCCATCGGCAGCAACACGACGTTGACCGGCGGCGGCGACGGCGGCAGCGACTGCACCGCGTCCTTCATCAGATCCTCCCGCTGCTCCATGGTCACGAGCGTGCGCAGCAGCGGGGGTTTCTCGCCCTGGGTCGGCAGCCCGTCGGTGATCAGGATCACGTTGTCCGGCGCCGGCGACAGCCTGCCGATCACCGCAAACGCGTTGTGCAGGCTGGTGCCGCCGGTTGGGGCCGTCTTGCGCAGCGCGCCGAGCGCGAGCTGGATCTGGCCGGCATCGCGCATATTCAGCCAGCGGCCATCGCTGTCCTTCACCAGCGGCCGGGCAGCCGTGTCGAAGGCATAGACCTGGAATTGCGTGGTTTGAGGCAGCCGCGAGGCGATCCACTCGACCGTGTTGACCGCCTGCTGCCACTTGGCCGATGCAATCCTGCGTTCCGCGGGCATGTTGCGGAGCCGGATGACGTTGACGACCGTTTCGTCCAGCATGCTGGCCGACGCGTCCACCAGCACCAGCACCCGCTTGCCGTCGATGCGCAACGTCACCAGCTGCTGCAGGTCCTGCACCTTCGTCACGCCCGCGCCTTCCGCCGGCGGCGCCGCC
>JAHFSF010000131.1 GCA_023265875.1 Gammaproteobacteria bacterium
TGTGGCCGATGACGTTCGGGCTCGCCTGCTGCGCGGTTGAGATGATGCACGCCGGCGCATCGCGCTATGACCTCGACCGCTTCGGCGTCGTGTTTCGCGGCAGCCCGCGCCAGTCCGACGTAATGATCGTCGCCGGCACGCTGGTCAACAAGATGGCCCCCGCACTGCGCAAGGTCTATGACCAGATGGCCGAGCCGCGCTGGGTGATCTCGATGGGATCCTGCGCCAACGGCGGCGGTTACTATCATTACTCCTATGCCGTCGTGCGCGGCTGCGACCGCATCGTGCCGGTCGATGTCTACGTTCCGGGTTGTCCGCCGACCGCAGAGGCGCTGATCTACGGGATCATCCAGCTGCAGGACAAGATCCGCCGCACCAGCACCATTGCGCGCGGTCCTGCATGAGCAGGATCGAGGCAACGGCACAGGCCCTGGAATCGCGGATCGGCGCAAGAGCCAGGCGCGTTGCATCGCTCGCCGGCGAGATTGCGATCGAGGTCGCGCCCGCGCAGCTCGTGTCGGTCTGCCGCGACCTGCGCGACCTGCCGGAACTCGCCTTTGAGCAGCTGACCGATCTTTCCGGCATCGATTACCTGGAACATGGCCGTGCCGAGTGGGTGACCGAAGCGGCCACGTCCACGGGCTTCAGCCGCGGCGTCGAGCGAGGACCGGCCCCGGTCGCCGAGGATCAAGCCCGGTTCGCCGTGACCTACCACCTGCTGTCCGTGTCGCGAAACGTGCGGCTGCGCGTGCGGTGCAGGTGCCTCGCCGGCGAGCCGCCGATGCTCGATTCGGTGACCGGGATATGGGCATCGGCCAACTGGTATGAGCGCGAAGCCTTCGACCTGTTCGGCATCCTGTTCCGTGGCCACCCGGACCTGCGCCGGATCCTGACTGACTACGGCTTCATCGGTCATCCGTTCCGCAAGGACTTTCCGCTGATCGGCAATGTCGAGGTCCGCTATGACCCCGCCAGGGGCAGGGTCGTGTACGAGCCGGTCAGTATCGAGCCGCGCACCACCGTGCCGAAGGTGATCCGCAAGGACCACGTCGCTGACGCGCCGGAAACGGGCAATGACTGAGATCCGCAACTTCACGCTGAACTTCGGCCCGCAGCACCCCGCGGCGCATGGGGTGCTGCGCCTGGTGCTGGAGATGGACGGAGAGGTGATCCACAAGGCCGACCCGCACATCGGCCTGCTGCACCGGGCGACGGAAAAGCTCGCCGAGTCCAAGCCGTTCAACCAGTCGATCGGCTACATGGACCGCCTCGATTACATGTCGATGATGTGCAATGAGCACGCCTATGTGCGCGCGATCGAAAACCTGCTTGGCATCCGCCCGCCGGAGCGCGCACTGCACATCCGCGTCATGTTCGACGAGATCACGCGCGTCCTGAATCACCTGCTGTGGATCGGCTCGCACGCGCTCGACGTCGGCGCCATGACGGTCTTCCTGTATGCGTTCCGCGAGCGCGAGGACCTGATGGACTGCTACGAGGCGGTCTCCGGCACGCGCATGCACGCGACCTATTACCGCCCGGGCGGTGTCTACCGCGACCTGCCGGATACGATGCCGCGGTACCAGGTTTCGCGCTGGCGGGGTGAGCGCGACGTCGCGCGGCGCAACGAAGCGCGCTCGGGATCGCTGCTCGACTTCATCCAGGATTTCACCGAGCGCTTCCCGAAGTGTGTCGACGAGTACGAGACGCTCCTGACGGAAAACCGGATCTGGAAGCAGCGCACCGTGAACATCGGCGTCGTCACGCCCGAGCGCGCGCTGCAGCTCGGATTTACGGGCCCGATGCTGCGCGGCTCGGGGATCGAGTGGGACCTGCGCAAGAAGCAGCCCTATGCCGCCTACGACCAGGTTGACTTCGACGTACCGGTGGGTGTCAACGGCGATTGCTACGACCGTTACCTGTGCCGGGTCGAGGAGCTCCGCCAGGCCAACCGGATCATCCGCCAGTGCGTGGACTGGCTGCGCGCCAATCCCGGGCCCGTGATGCTCGGCGACCACAAGGTGACGCCGCCGCGGCGCAGCGAGATGAAGGGCGACATGGAATCGCTGATCCACCACTTCAAGCTGTTCACCGAGGGCTATTGCGTGCCGGAAGGCGAGACCTACGCCGCCGTCGAGGCGCCGAAGGGCGAATTCGGGATCTGGCTCGTCTCCGACGGCGCCAACAAGCCCTACCGGGTCAAGTGCCGCGCGCCGGGTTTCGCGCACCTTGCGGCGATGGACGAAATGGTCCGGGGCCACATGCTCGCCGACGTGGTCGCAGTGATCGGCACCATGGACATCGTATTCGGGGAGATCGACCGGTGACCCTGACCGCGCACACCCGCCGCGAGATCGACGACTGGATCGCCCGATTTCCGGCCGATCGCCGGCGCTCCGCGGTCATCGCGGCGCTGCGCGCCGCGCAGCACCAGAACCAGGGTTACCTGACGACCGAACTGATGGATGCCGTCGCCGGATATCTGGGGCTGCCGCCGATACAGGTCTATGAAATCGCGAGTTTCTACTCGATGTTCGAGACCAGGCCGGTCGGTCGCATCCATGTTTCGGTGTGCACCAACATCAGTTGCATGCTGTGCGGCGCGGACCGGATCGTCGAGGCCGTCGAGCGGCACCTCGGCATCCGCACCGGCGAGAGCACGCCCGACGGCAAGTTCTACCTGAAGCGCGAGGAGGAATGCCTGGCCGCGTGCAACAACGCGCCAATGATGATGGTCGACCACGTGTATCACGAAAACCTGACGCCCGATTCGGCCGTCAGGGTCCTGGACCAGGAAGGGTGAGCCCGTGGCGCGAGTGATGAACCAGGTCGTGTTCGAGCCGCTGCAGCATCCGGAAAGCTGGAAGCTCGCGGTCTACCGCAAGTTCGACGGCTACCAGGCCTGGGAGAAGATCCTGCGCGAGAAGACGCCGCGCGAGGCGATCATCGAGGAAGTGAAGGCCTCGGGACTGCGCGGCCGCGGCGGCGCCGGCTTCCCGACCGGCGTGAAGTGGAGCTTCATGCCGCGCAATGCGCCCGGCCAGAAATACGCCGTCTGCAATTCGGACGAGAGCGAACCGGGCACCTGCCACGACCGCGACATCCTGCGCTACAACCCGCACTCGATCATCGAAGGCATGGCGATCGGCGGCTACGCGATGGGCGCGACGGTCGGCTACAACTACATCCGCGGCGAATTCCTGGCCGAGCCTTATCCGCGCTTCGAAGCCGCGGTGCGGGAGGCGTACGCGGCCGGGCTGCTGGGCCGCAACGTCCAGGGCTCGGGCGTCGACTTCGACCTGTATGCGGTCGCCGGCGCCGGCGCCTACATCTGCGGCGAGGAGACGGCGCTGCTCGAGTCGCTCGAGGGCAAGCCCGGCAAGCCGCGCTTCAAGCCGCCATTTCCGGCGAGTTTCGGCCTGTATGGCCGGCCGACGACCGTCAACAACACGCAGAGTTTCGCCAGTGTGCCGGCGATCATGCGCAAGGGCGCCAAGTGGTTCGCGGAACTCGGCGTGCCGAATTCCGGCGGCGCCACTATCTTTTCGGTGTCCGGTCACGTCGAGAGGCCTGGCAACTATGAATTGCCGATGGGCGTCCCGTTCCGCGAACTGCTCGACATCTGCGGCGGCGTGCGCGGCGGGCGCAGGCTGAAGGCGGTGATTCCCGGCGGCTCCTCGGTGCCGGTGCTGCCTGCTGCGCTCATCATGGACTGCACGATGGATTTCGACTCGCTGCGCGATGCGGGCAGCGCGGTCGGCTCCGCGGCCGTCATCGTCATGGACGAGACCACCTGCATGGTGCGCGTGCTCGAGCGGATCTCGCGGTTCTACATGGCCGAGTCCTGCGGCCAGTGCACGCCCTGCCGCGAGGGCACGGGCTGGCTGACGCGGATGTTGCGCCGGATCCTGGCGGGGCAGGGCCGCCGCGCGGACCTGGACCTGCTGGTGCAGGTCGCAAACCAGATCGAGGGCCATACCATCTGCGCGCTGGGCGACGCTGCGGCGTGGCCGGTGCAGAGTTTCCTGCGGCACTTCCGCCACGAATTCGAGTACATGATCGACCACGGCGGCCAGAGCATCGTCGATGCGCCGCGCGAGGCCGTGGCATGAGCGACGACCTCGTCAACATCGAGGTCGACGGCCGGCGGCTGCAGGCCCGCAAGGGCCAGATGGTCATGCAGGTGACCGACCGCGCCGGCATCTACGTACCGCGCTTCTGCTACCACGAAAAGCTCTCGATCGCGGCGAACTGCCGCATGTGCCTGGTCGAGGTCGAGAAGTCGCCCAAGCCGATGCCCGCCTGCGCGACGCCGGTGGCCGAAGGCATGAAGGTCTTCACGCGCTCGCCGCGCGCGATCGCGGCGCAGAAGGCGACGATGGAATTCCTGCTGATCAACCATCCCCTCGATTGCCCGATCTGCGACCAGGGCGGCGAGTGCGAATTGCAGGATCTCGCGCTCGGCTTCGGCAGCGATTCGTCCCGCTTCGACGAGCGCAAGCGCGTCGTCAAGGACAGGAATCTCGGGCCGCTGATCTCGACCGACATGACGCGCTGCATCCATTGCACGCGCTGCGTGCGCTTCACGGCGGAAATCGCCGGGCTGCAGGAACTCGGCACGACGGGCCGCGGCGAGGCGATGGAGATCGGCACCTGGATCGAGCGCAGCGTCGATCACGAGCTGTCGGGCAACGTGATCGACCTGTGCCCGGTCGGCGCGCTGAACTCGAAACCGTTCCGTCACCGCGCCCGGTCGTGGGAGATGACCGAGCACGCGCTGGTGTCGCCGCACGACCCGGTCGGCACGAATCTCTACGGCCACGTGCTGCGCGGCCGCCTGATGCGCGTCGTGCCGCGGCACAACGAGGACATCAACGAGACCTGGATCGCCGATCGCGACCGGTTCTCGTATGAGGGAATCTACGCTGCCGACCGGTTGCGCGCGCCGATGATGCGCGTCGCAGGACGCTGGCAGCAGGCGTCCTGGGAATCCGCGCTCGCGGCCGCAGCCGATGGGCTCAGGGACGTGGCCGGTCGCGGCCGTGCGCGGACGATCGGATTCCTGGGCGCGCCATCCGCGACCACGGAAGAGCTGTATCTGCTCGGGCGCCTCGCGCGGGCCATCGGCTCGCACAATATCGATACGCGGCTGCGGCAGCGGGACTTCAGCGACCAGGCCCATGACCCGGGCTTTCCTGGGCTCGGTATCACGCTCGCCGGCATCGAAGCGCTGGACGGGCTGTTGCTGGTCGGTTGCCAGGTGCGGCAGGAAGCGCCGCTGGTCGCGCATCGCGTGCGCAAGGCGGCGCTCCGCGGTGCGCGCGTCAGCCTGCTGGCGACCGCGGCCCAGGAATGCCACTTCCCGGTGGCGCGCGAGATCGTCGTGGATGCGACGCAACTCCTCGCCGAGCTGGCGGGGCTCCTGCAGGCCGCCGTCGAGCGCAGCGGCCGGCCGGCGCCGGCCCCGGTTGCAGTCCTGGCGGCATCCGCCGCGCCATCCGCTGCGCATCGTGAAGTGGTCGAGTCCCTGTCCGCGGGGCGCGGCGCCATCGTGCTGGGCGGCGAGGCGATGCGCCACACGCGATATGCAGACCTGCGCGCCGCGTCCGCGGCACTCGCCACGCTGACCGGCGCGACGCTGGGCTACCTGCCGGACGGCGGCAATGCGGTCGGCGCGGCGCTCGCCGGCGCACTGCCGCATCGCCTGCCGGGCAACCAGCCGGATCCGGAACCCGGCATGGATGCGAAGCAGATGCTCGAATCGAGCCTGGCGGCCTGCGTGCTGTTCGGCGGGATCGAGCCTGAGCACGACCTCGGTACGGTGGACGCAGCGAGCCGGCTGGCGAAATGTCCGGACCTCATCGCGATCACGCCCTATGCGAGTGGCGCGGTGATGTCCATGGCCCGGATCCTGCTGCCGATGGGGACCTTCGCCGAGACCTCCGGCAGCTACGTCAATGTCGAGGGCCGCTGGCAGGAATTCCACGGCTGCGCGCGGCCGGTCGGCGAGGCGCGACCCGGCTGGAAGATCCTGCGCGTGCTCGGCAACCTGCTCGGACTCGACGGCTTCGAATATGAGAGCTCGGCAGCGATCCTGGCCGAAGTGCAGGGACTCGCCGGCAATGTGCGCTACGACGGGCGATTCAGCGGCCAGCGGATCATCCAGGCGGGACCGGGCGGCGCGACCACCCTGCTGCCGATCTATGGGGTGGATGCCATCGTGCGGCGCGCTACGGCGCTGCAATCGACCCGCGCGGCGCGGGCGGGGGCGGCGGGCCAGGCCTGATGGAGAAGATCATCGCAATGTGGAGCGCGATTCCGCCCGAGCTGCAATCGGCGATTATCGTCACCGCACAGATCGTTGCCGTGATGCTGACCGTCATCATCGCGGTGGCGCTGCTGACGCTCGCCGAGCGCAAGGTGATCGGCTACATGCAGCTGCGCCTCGGCCCGAACCGGGTTACCTTCCTGGGCCTGCGGCTGCTGCGCGGCTGGGCTCAGCCCTTCGCCGACGTCGTCAAGCTGCTGCTCAAGGAAATCGTCATACCAAGCGCGGCGTCCCGCTTGCTGTTCCTGCTGGCGCCGATGATCGTGCTGGTGCCGGCGCTCGCGGCCTGGGCGGTCGTGCCGTTCTCGCCGGAATTCGTGCTGGCGGACGTCAATGCCGGGCTCCTGTATGTCCTGGCGCTGA
>JAHFSF010000022.1 GCA_023265875.1 Gammaproteobacteria bacterium
GAGGTCATGGTCATGGAGCGCATCCATGGGGTCGGGATTTCCGAGGTTGCGCGGCTGCGCGCGCTCGGAACCGACGTTCGCAGACTGGCCGAGAATGGCGTGGAGATCTTCTTCACGCAGGTGTTCCGGCACAACTTCTTTCACGCCGACATGCATCCGGGGAACATCTTCGTCGACGTCAGCGATCCCGCGAACCCGAAATATGCCGCCGTGGATTTCGGCATCATCGGCACGCTCGACCCGCGCGACCAGCTCTATCTCGCCGGCAATTTCCTCGCCTTTTTCGAGCGGGACTACCACAAGGTCGCGGTGCTGCACGTCGAAAGCGGCTGGGCGCCGGCCGGCACGCGCGTGGACGAACTCGAGAATGCCGTGCGCACGGTCTGCGAGCCGATCTTCAACAAGCCGCTGAAAGACATCTCCTTCGGCCTCGTACTGCTGCGCCTGTTCGAAGTCGCCAGGCAGTTCCAGCTGCAGATCCAGCCGCAGCTGTTCCTGCTGCAGAAGACGCTGCTGAACATCGAGGGTGTCGGGCGCGATCTCTATCCCGAGCTCGACCTCTGGAAGACCGCGCTGCCGATCCTGCGCGACTGGATGCGCGAGCGGAACGGGCCGCGGGCGATCGCGCAGCACATCCGCAGCCACTGGCCGGATATCGTCGAGGCGCTCAAGCTGTTGCCCGTCATCGCGCGCCGCACCATCCGCGAGGCCTACGACGAGCGGCTGGTGCTGCGCACCGAATCCGCCGCGGTCGAGTCGCTGCGCGCGGAGCTGTCCGCGAGCCGGCGGCGCACGGACCTGGTCGTCGCGGCAGCAGCGGCCTTCCTGGGCGGCGTCATCTGGCTCGCACTCGGAACCCCGCCAGCCTTGATCGGGTGGTTACTGGCCGCAGGCGGCGGCCTGCTGCTGCTCAGGCGGCTGCGCCGGCCGGGGCCTTGAGCTCGATCCAGGTCGCGCGGGCGCGCCCGCAGATTTCACCGTTCTCGTCGAATACCGCCGTCCCCGTGTAGTGCTTGCGGCCCTCGCGGCCGATCAGCCAGCCGATGACGACACAAGCCTCGCCGACGTGCACGCGCCGGTCGACGTGAGCCACGAACTGGCCGAGCAGCGGGCCGCGCGCGTGCGCGCCGGTCGCGAAGTAGCCCGGACAGTCGAGCGCGGCCCACATGAACTCAGGCAATACCTTCCGGTCGCTGCCTGCGAGCGATTGATCGGGTAGCCAGGGCGCGGCGAATACGGAGCGACCTTCGAGCGCCGACGCAAAGATCCGCATGCCATCGCCGCGAGCGCGCTCGGGACCGCAGACGAAACAGTTCGGATAAGCGTGTTCGCGAAAGCCGGCGTAATTGCGCGCTGCTGCGAGGGCCTCGGCATAACCCGGGGCCTCAGGCACGTCCAGGTCGAAGGTCTTCGGCTTGCCGCTCGCAACCTGATGATCGCCGTGCAGCAGCAGGATCTGCGAGTTTTCGGGGTCTTCACGCACCTCGAGCGGCTGGTCCAGCGGCGGCGGCCGGATCAGGCGCACCTCGAGCGGTGTCGCGGCTGCCGCCGCGAGCATGCCGCAGGTGTAACCGCCATTGCCTGACTGCGGCGGCCCGCAGAATCGGCGTCCGATGATGATGTAGCGGCTGGCAATCATGTCTTTTTCGGCGATTTCTCTGCACCGCAACTCCAGCAATCGGTGAACTGGCCCTCGATGCGTTCGCCGCATGCCGGGCAATCCCAGGACGCGCGCGGCAGGTTCGCCGCCCGGCGGTCGGATTCGATCACCTGGCTCGCCCATTCAAACAGCTGTTCGTCCACCCACAACTGCGGCCAGGTCTCCAGGAAGGGGATCTCGCCCAGTGCCCCGGCGAGCCGCGCATTGCGCAGCTGCGCCGCGATTCCACTCGCCGCCAGCAGGTTCTGCACATGCACGACCTGCACCAGCGATTCGGCCGTGTAGACACGCTTCAATGCCGGGCTCCGGTTGCCACCAGCCAAATCGTAGCGGATCGGGGCTGGCTGCGCGCAGACATAGGCGCCGAGCCCCGCGCCCGGGTGGCCGTGAGTAACGCCCCGCCGCAGGGCGGGCACGGCCCGGCGCAGGATTCACCGCCCTGCCTGCCGCGGGTCTATAGTCGTCCGGACTGAAACCGATTGCCCTGGGCAGGAGTTCCCCATGCGCCCGTTCATGATCGCCCTGGCCCTGATGCTCGCGGCAGTGCCGCAGTTGCAGGCGGCCGATGCACCGCCCCATATCGCCGCCGCAGTCGCCGCTGCCGAACGCAGCCCGGCCGACCGCGAACGCGACGCGCGCGACAAGCCAGCCGCGCTGATGGAATTCGCCGGCATCACCGAGGGCATGAAGATCGCGGATGTCTTCGGCGGTGGCGGCTACTGGACCGAACTGCTGGCGCGCGCCGTCGGCCCGAATGGCCACGTGCGGCTGGTGAACAATCCAGCGTACCTGCAATTTGCCGCGAAGGACCTGAAGCCACGCTTCGAAGGTAACCGCCTGCCGAATGCGGAACTGCGCGTGGTGGAAACCTGCGACCTGAAGCTCGGTCGCGACGCATACGACCTGATCCTGATCTTCATGTCCTATCACGACCTGTACTACGTCGACGAGAAGGACGGCTGGCCCGCGATCGACGCCAGTCATTTCCTCGACCAGTTGCATGATGCGCTGAAGCCTGGTGGCCGGCTGTTGATCATCGACCATGCGGCTGTCGCCGGATCAGGCAGCGCGCCCGCACAGGACCTGCACCGCATCGACGAGGCATTCGCGAAGCAGGACATCGCGAGCCACGGCTTCGAACTCGAGAAGACCTGGGACGGGTTGCGCAATCCCGCAGACGATTACTCGAAAATCGTCTTCGACCCGGCGGTGCGCGGCAAGACCGACCGGTTCACGCACCTCTACCGCCGGCGCTGATTCCAGCCGGCGGGGCGCACTGCAGGAACCGCGCCATCAGCCGCGGGCCGGTGGGGGTCAGGATGCTTTCGGGATGGAACTGCACGCCCTCGATCGGCAGCGCCCGGTGACGCACGCCCATAATCTCGCCTTCCGCGGTCCAGGCCGTGACTTCGAGTTCGGCAGGGATCTGGCTGCGCTCGGCGATCAGCGAGTGATAGCGGCCAGCCTCAAAGGGATTCGGCAGGCCATCGAACAACCCGCGCCCGTCGTGCAGGACGGGCGATGTCTTGCCGTGCATCAGTCGCGCGGCACGCTCGATGCGGCCGCCGAATGCCTCGATCAACGCCTGGTGCCCGAGACAGACGCCGAATATCGGCACGTACCCCTTGAAACCCTCGATCATCGGCAGCGACACGCCCGCGCCGGCGGGTTCTCCCGGCCCGGGCGATACGCACAAATGCGTAGGCGCGAGACGGATCGCCTCCGCGACCGTGATTTGGTCATTGCGATAGACGAGCACCTCGGCACCCAGCACGAGGAAGGCCTGCACAAGGTTGTAGGTGAAGGAATCGTAGTTGTCGATCAGCAGCAGCCGGGGCTTCACGGGCTGGTCAGCGGCAGCTTCAGGTAGCGGCGGCCGTTGGCTTCGGGCGGCGGCAGTTCACCCGCGCGGATGTTGGTCTGGACGGCCGGATACAGGAGATTCGGCACCTCGAGTCCCGCGTCCCGTTTTGTGCGCAGCGCGACGAATTCCGCCTCGGTCACGCCATCGCGCAGGTGGATGTTGCCGGCGCGCTCCGCGGCGATCGTCGTCTCGCAACGCAGCTGCCTGCCGCCAGCCCCGTAATCGTGGCAGACGAAAACCCTCGTCGCAGGAGGCAAGTCATAGAGCCGGCGGATCGAGGCATACAGCACGGCCGCGTCGCCACCCGGGAAATCGCAACGTGCCGTGCCGCTGTCCGGCATGAAGATCGAGTCGCCTACGAACACCGCATCGCCGATCAGGTAGCTCACGCTGTCGCTCGTGTGTCCAGGCGTTGCGATCGCCTGCGCGGTCAACGAGCCGATCGGGATTTTTTCGCCGTCGGCCAGCAACCGGTCAAATTGCCGGCCATCGACCGGGAATTCCGGCCCGAGGTTGAACACTTCGCGAAATGACTTCTGGACGTTCCGGATCCCCGCGCCGATCGCAACGCGGCCGCCGAGCTGCGACTTGAGATAGGGCGCCGCCGTCAGGTGATCCGCGTGTGCATGCGTCTCCAGGATCCACTCGATCGCGAGGCGTTCGTGCCGCACGTACCCGGCTATCTCGTCGGCGGCGGCGGTCCAGCAGCGACCCGAGTGGATGTCGAAGTCGAGCGCAGGATCGATGATCGCCGCGGCCCGCGACTTCCGGTCGATGACGACATAGCTCCAGGTCCATGTCGGCGCATGCAGGAACGGGCGGATATCGGCGTTCATTGGCAGGTCAAAATACCACGGCCCCGGTCACTGATGCCGGATCGCCTCGGCGCATGCGTATAATCCGGCGCGTACAATCCGGATGCAAATCATGAAGATATCGCTGGCATTGCTGCTCGTCGCCGCGGGCCTTTTGGCCTGCGGTCGCAGCGATGCGCCGGTCGCGGCCGGGGAGCCGCCACTCGGGCAGTATCGTGCAGTGCTGCAGGTCGCCGGCGGCGACCTGCCATTCGGCCTGGAGCTCGCGCGCGAGAACGGCGCGATTGTTGCCTACCTGATCAACGGGCCGGAGCGCGCACGTGTTTCCGAAGTGCGCCTCGACGGCAACCATCTGTCGATGCAGATGCCGGGTTATCCGCACCGTCTCAAGGCGCGCTTCATCGATGCGAGATTCGAAGGCAGCGTGGAATTCCTGCGTCCGCGCGGCGTGATCAGGAGCGTCCGCCTGGTCGCCATGCCGGGCCAGACCTATCGCTTCTTCCCGAAGCCTGAATCCAGTCCGCTGGACTTCGCGGGCCGCTGGGCGCTGACCTTCCGCGATGACGAAGGTCACGAGAGCACCGCCATCGCCGAACTGAGCCAGAACGGGCACGAGGTCACCGGCACCGTGTTGCGATCGAGCGGCGACGATCGCTACATCGCCGGCGAAGCTCGCGGCGACACGCTGTTCCTGTCGCGCTTCGATGGTGGCAGCGCCTATCTCTACCTGGGCCGCCTCGGATCCGACGGCACGCTCGCAGGCGACTTCCACACCGGCGGCGGAAGTCACGAGACCTGGTCCGGCCGGCGCGATCCCGATGCCGAGCTCGAGGATCCCGGCCGGATGTCCGGCCTGAAGCCCGGCATCGACCGACTCGAATTCAGTTTTCCCGACCTCTCAGGCAGCCCTGTTTCATATCCGGGCGGGCGCTATGCCGGCAAGGTGGTGCTGGTCACGATCGGCGGCAGCTGGTGTCCCAACTGCCACGACGAGGCCGCTTTCCTCGGCGAGCTGCTCGCAGGCCGGCGCGCCAAAGGGCTCGAAGTGATCCAGCTGATGTTCGAGTACACGCCCGATTTCGCGAGCGCCTCGGCGGCCGCGCGCGCCTTCGCGCAGAAATTCGCGATCGACTACCCGGTATTGATCGCGGGAACGACGACCGACGACGACGTGCTGAAGAAACTGCCGCAACTCGCTGTCCTCAATGCCTACCCGACATTGTTCATGATCGACCGGAAGGGCAGGATCCGCGCCACGCACACCGGATTCAGCGGACCCGCGACGGGCGGTCATTACCAACAACAGAATCGCCACCTCACCGCGCTGGTCGACGGACTGCTGAGTGAAAGGAGCTGAGGAACCCAGGATGCCTTCTTTCGACGTCGTCTCCGAAGTCGATCAGCATGAATTGACGAATGCCGTGGACCAGGCCAACCGCGAGGTGTCGCAGCGATTCGATTTCAAGGACACCGGCGCGAATTATGAACTCGCGGATTTCGCGATCACGCTGCACGCGCAGGTTGACTTCCAGCTCAGGCAGATGCTGGACATCCTGAAGCTCAGGCTGACGAAACGCGGCATCGATATCAGCTGCCTGGAGCCGGGCGAACCGGAGATCGCCCTGAACGCCGCGCGCCAGCAGATCCTGCTGCGCCATGGCATCGACGCCGACAGCGGTCGCAGGATTCAGCGGCTGGTCAGGGACTCGAAGCTGAAGGTCCAGGCCACGATCCAGGGCGAGCAGGTCCGCGTGAGCGGCAAGCAGCGCGACGACCTGCAGGCCGCCATGGCGCTGATCCGCCAGGCCGGCCTCGACCGGCCGCTGCAATTCAGGAATTTCCGCGACTGAGCGGGGGCTAGCGCAGCCGGCGCGCGACGACCTTCTGGTACAGCGCGCCGAAACGCGTCTCCGCACTCCACTCCACGTCCCCGGACTGCGTCGCGAGATCCTCGATCCGCGTGCGCAGCAGGCCTTCGGCATAAGGCTCGAGCCAGCGGAATATCGCGGTCATGACCGGGCGCAGCGGGTGCCAGCGCACGGGACGATGGTAGTCGACGAACACGACCACGCCGCCGGGACGCACGGCGCGCAACAGCCCGTCGACCACGAGCCGCTTGTGCAGATCGGGAATTTCGTGCAGCAGGAAAAAACAGCAGATGCCGTCGTAACCCGAGCCCGGCGGCAATGCCGCGTCCGCCACCCGCACCGTGACGTTGCTGCGGCCGGACAGTTTCCTGCCGCAATGCGCGACCTGCAGCGGCGCGATGTCGATGACGTCGAGCGAACCGCGCGGGCCGACCCGGTCGGCCAGCCGGCCCGACAGGTTGCCATAGACGCTGGCGGCCTGCAGCAGCCGGTCACCCGCGGAAAACTCCTCGCAGGCCCACCTGACGAGGCGCCGGTAATTGCCCCACAGGATCGCATTGACCACGAAATGCTGGTCGAGCAGCCGCAGGCTGTGCGGCTTCAGGTAGGCCCAGGCGTAGGTATCGACGAGGTAGTCCGGCAGCACCGGTGCTGCGATTGCTTCGACGGCCGATGTGTGTTCGCGATGATCCATGATCGTCTCAATCGCCTATATTGCGGGAATGCGCGCGGTATTTCTGGACTTTGCAACGGTCAGCAGCGGCGACTTCGACACCGGAGCGCTCGAACGCGCGCTGCCCGCGTCGCCGGTTTCGAAGTCGTGCTCGCCAACAAGGCGGCCATCGATGGTGCGACGATCGCCGCCAATCCCGAGCTCAGGCTCATCGCGCTGACCGCGACCGGCGTCGACAACGTCGACCTGGCCGCAGCCCGCACCGCCAGCATCGCGGTCTGCAACCTGCGCGACTATTGCACGCCATCGGTCGTACAACATGTATTTGCAATGCTGCTGGCGCTGACCCATCGGCTCCATGACTACGATCAACTGGTGCGCACCGGCGGCCGGGTGTTTGGCATCGTCGGGCATGGGACGCTCGGGCGATCCGTGGCCCAGACCGCCAGTGCTTTCGGCATGCGCGTGATGACCGCCAATCGTCCCGGCGGGCCGGCGACCGCGGGCCGCCTGGATCTCGATGAGTTGCTGCCGCAACTCGATGTCCTGTCGCTGCACTGCCCCCTGACCGCCGCCACGCACGGGCTGATCTCGGCCCCCCGCCTCGCGCGGATGAAAGCTGACGCCGTGCTGATCAATACGGCCCGCGGTGCGCTGGTCGATGCCGCCGCGCTCGCCGCCGCGCTGAAATCGGGCCACCTGGGTGGCGCTGGTATCGACGTGCTGGAATGGGAACCGCCGCCGCCCGATCACCCGCTGCTCGATCCCGCGGTGCCGCGACTGATCGTCACCCCGCACATCGCCTGGGCCGCCCGCGAAGCCCGGCAGCGCTGCCTCGACGAACTCGCATTGAATGTCGCTGCCTTTCAGGCCGGCGGTAGCCGCGGACGGGTCTGCTAGCTCCCGAAGTCGTTGATTCTGCACAAATGTGTAATAATTGACAACATGTCAAAACCGGCATAGAATCCGCGCATGTCCTATGTCGCCCTGCGTCGCGAAGAAGAAAAGGAGCGCCGGCGCGCCGAGATCGTCGATGCGGCCGAGGAACTCTACGCGAAGGTCGGCTGGGAAGCCGTGACGATGGATCGCGTCGCGCGCACGGCGCGCCTGTCGCGTGCGTTGATCTATGTTTACTTCCGCGACAAGAATGACCTGCTGCTGGCGATTACCGAGCGGGCGCTGGCGGAGCTTCGCGAAAAATTCATCGCCGCCGCAGCCGCCCACCCGCTCGGCCTCGACCAGGTCCAGGCCATTGGCCGCGCGTACGTGCTTTTCCAGCAGCAAACGCCGTATCGCTTCGATGCCTGCAGCCGCTTCCACGCGCATCAGGCGGCAGGCCAGCCGACCGACGATGCCTGCGCCGCGGCAGGTGATGCGGTGATCGCGGTCATCGTGCAGGCCCTGGTGCAGGGACAGGCCGACGGCTCGATCCGCAAGGACCTCGAAAACCCGGTGCAGGTGTGCGTGATGCTGTGGGCATTCACGCACGGCCTGATCCAGGTCGGCACCAACAAGACGCAGGAGATCGCCCGGCTCGGTGTGGAGGTCCCGCAGTTGATGGAAGGTTCTTTCTCGATGCTCCGCTACATGCTCGCAGCGAAGCCTGGCCAGTGATTTTTTTGACGCGGTAATTGACAGATGTCCAATGACTTTACGACTGCACAGCACCGGCGCGCGTGGCTTGCATTCACGCTACTGCTCGTGGGTTCGGGCGCCATTGCGGCACCCGGAGACGCGCCCGCTGTTGCGCGGATCACCGACCAGCTCGTCGCCGAGGCGTTTGCATCCAATCTCGGCCTGAGCGCGGTCGAAGCTGGCGTCGACCAGCGGCTGGCGGCGCTCGATGTGGCCCGCGCGCGGTTCCTGCCGGTCATCGACCTGCAACTGCGCTACACGCGCGCCGGCGGCGGACGCGAAATCGAGTTTCCGGTCGGAGACCTGCTGAACCCCGTCTACTCGTCGCTGAACTCGCTGTTGACGGCCGCGGGACAGCCTGCGCCTTTTACGCCGATCGAGAATCAGAGCTTCCGTTTGCTGCGCGAACACGAGCAGGACTCGGTCCTGCGCCTGACCCAGCCACTCTACGATGCACGCCTCGTCCCGGCACGGCGCCAGGCCACATTCAACTACGACGCTGCACGCTACGGACTCGCGGCCTATCGCCTGAGGCTGGCCCGCGATGTACGCCAGGCTTACTACCGCTGGCTTGCAGCAAGGGAATCGGTCGAAATCCTGGCGGCGACGCATGAGCTTGCGCGCGAAAACGAACGCGTCAACGAGAGCCTGCATCGCAACGGCAAGGTCACGCGCGACCTCGTGCTGCGCGCGGAAGCCGAGCGTCTCGAAGTCGAGCAGCAGCTGATCCGGGTGCGCGCCACCGAGCTCCTGGCCCGCCGTTACGTCAACCTGCTCTGCAATGCGCCGCTCGAGCGCGAGCTTGCGGCGGCGCCGGTATCCGGTGCCGACCTGCCGCAGCTTGCGGCCCGCATTCCGCGGCCAGGTGCCGCGAAGCTCGAGGCGACCGCCATCGGCCAGCGCGCCGAGTTGCGCCAGCTCGAGGCCGGCGTCGCCGCGGCCGGCGAGTCGGAACGCGTCGCCGGGGCGGCTTTCCGTCCGCAGTTCTCGCTGGCACTGGACGCGGGCACGCAGGGCGGCGACTGGGACTACGGCGACCAGGATCCGTACATCCTGGCTTCCGTGATCGTGCGATTCAACCTGTTCAGCGGCGGCGCGGACCAGGCGGGGATTCGTGCCGCACGCGCGCACAGCGCCGAACTCGCGGCGAATCGCGCACTGGCCGAGCAACAGGTCCGCATCGAAGTCCAGCAAGCCCTGTCGGATCTCGAGGTCGCCGAGGCATCGCTCGCGACCGCCGGCCGCCGCGCGGACGCGGCCTCTGCCGCATTCCTGATCGTTTCGAGGAAACGCGACCTCGGCCAGGTGCCGCCTGCCGAGTATCTCGACGCCCAGCGCGCGCTGACCCAGGCGCGCCTGAACGGCAACATCACCCGCTTCGAGGCGCTCGCCGCACTCGCCCAGGTGGAATACGCGATCGGCGGCGTGGAGCAGCAACCATGAACATCAGAATGTATGCGCTGGTCGCCGCAGCCTGGCTCGCCGCCTGTGGCAACGGAGCCGATCCCGCGGCCGGCAAGGCTGCGGCGCCGGTGCGGGTGGCAGTCGTCGAAACCGCGCCCGCGGCCGAGGCCCTGCGGGCGGTCGGCGTGCTCGCGCCGGCCGACGAGGTGCGCCTCGCATTCAAGACCGGCGGAGTGATCCGCGCGATCCATGTCGAACCGGGCGACCGCGTCCACGGCGGCCAGTTGCTGGCGACGCTCGCCGACGACGAGGTCGCGGCAGCCGTCGCGCAGGCCCAGGCAGTCGCCGACAAGGCGGCGCGGGACTTCGAGCGCGGACGCGCGCTGCTCGCGGATGAAGTCGCGACCAGGGAACAGGTCGAGGACCTCGAGACGGCCCGCTCAGTCGCCAATGCCGCGTTGCGCACGGCGCTGTTCAACGCGCGCCATGCCCGTATCGAGGCGCCGGGAGACGGCGTCGTGCTGCGCCGGCTCGCGGAACCGGACGAGCTGGTCGGCGCCGGCCAGCCGGTGCTCGTCGTCGGCAATACGGGCGGCGGCTGGATCGTGCGTGCGGCGCTCACCGACCGCGACATCGTGCGCCTGCAGGCCGGCAGCGCGGCCGAGGTGACGATCGACGCCTACCCGGGCCGGCGCTTCGCGGCGACCGTCGTCGAGATCGCGGCCGCTGCCGACCCGCTGACCGGCACCTACGAGATGAAGCTCGCCGTGGATCCGCAGGGCGCACGCTTCGTCCAGGGCCTGGTCGCCAAGGTTGTCATCACCGACGGGGGCGCGCCCGGCGTTGCGGTCGTGCCGATCACCGCGTTGCTCGAGGCCGATGGCAGTGCCGCCATCGTGTTCGTGGTCGGCGATGGCGCCGTCGCACGCCGTGTCGCCGTGCAGACCGGGCGCCTGCTGGGCGAGCGCATCGAGGTCGTCTCGGGCCTGTCGCTCGGCGACCGGGTCGTCACCGAAGGCGCGGCCTGGCTGAATGACCAAGACGCCGTGCGCGTGCTCGACGGTCGCTGAGGGCGTGCCGTGAGCCTGTGGTCGTTTTCGGTCCGGCGCTGGCAGTTCACGCTGGTCGTCTTTGCGCTGCTGATCGCGACGGGACTGTGGGCGCTCGGGACCATACCGCGCGCCGAGGATCCGTCGCTCAAGTTCCCCGGCTCGCTGATCGCCGTGAACTATCCGGGCGCCGACCCGGAGGACGTCGAGCGCCTCGTCATCGACCCGATCGAGGACGCGCTCGCCGAACTCGACGACGTCAAGAAGCTGACCAGCACCGCGCTCGACGGCCTCGCGCTGATCGAAATCGAGTTCATCTACGGCGTCGACCCCGACCGCAAGTACGACGAGGTCATCCGCGAGGTCAACGCGGTGCGGCCGACGCTGCCATCCGACGTGTCATCGATCGACATCCGGCAGTTCACGCCCGGGACCGTCAACATCGTCCAGTTCGCATTGGTCAGCACCGACGCCGACTGGCACCAGCTGAGCAAGCTTGCCGACAATCTCAAGGAACTGGTCGAGACGGTCCCCGGCGTGCGCCGCGCCCAGACCTGGGCCTATCCCAAGCCGGAAGTGCGCGTCGCCATCGACCTCGAGCGGCTTGCCGCAGCCGGCGTCACGCTCGGGCAGGTCATCGCCGCGGTGCAGGGCGAGAATGCCAGCATTCCCGGCGGCGCCGTCGACGTCGGCCTGCGGCGCTACAACCTCAAGACCTCCGGCAGCTACGCGTCGCTCGCCCAGATCGGCGACACCGTCGTGAGCTCCCGCGGCGGGCGCGTGGTCCGGATCCGTGATCTCGCCGAAGTGTCCTGGAGCGCCGAGGAAGAGCGCTACGTCGGCCGCTTCAACGGCACGCGCGCGGTGTTCGTCACCGCCAGCATGAAGGACAACGAGAACGTCTTCGACGTGCGCAATGCAATCTACGAGCGGCTGCCGCAGTTCGAGACCGGGCTGCCGTCCCAGGTGCGGCTCGAACGGGGTTTCGACCAGTCCGCGAATGTGGACCGGCGGCTGTCGCGGCTGCAGGTCGACTTCACGATCGCCATCAGCCTGGTCATCCTGACGCTGCTGCCGCTCGGGCTGCGTGCCGCCGGCATCGTCATGATCTCGATCCCGCTGTCACTCGCGATCGGCCTTGCCGCCCTGTACCTGACCGGATTTTCGCTGAACCAGCTGTCGATCGCGGGCTTTGTCGTGGCGCTTGGCCTGCTGGTGGACGATTCGATCGTCGTCGTCGAGAACATCGCGCGCAATGTCCGCCAGGGCATGCCGCGGCTGCAGGCTGCGATTGCGGCGACCGACCAGATCTGGCTCGCCGTGCTCGGCTGCACGGCGACGCTGCTGCTCGCCTTCGTGCCGCTCGTGTTCCTGCCGGAAGGCGCCGGCGATTTCATCCGCTCGCTGCCAGCGGCCGTGCTGTACACGATCTTCGCGTCGCTCTTCATTGCGCTGACGATCATTCCGTTCCTGGCCAGCCGCCTGCTGCGCGGTGAGGAACGGCGGCGTCCGCACAGGCCCTGGCTGGCTGCGCCGCTGGCCCGGCTCCATTCGATGCTGGACCACTCCGACCAGGTCGCGGACCGCGTGCTGGCGGCACTGATGCGCGGCATCCACGGCATCTACGGGCCGGCGCTGCGCTACAGCCTTGCCCGCCCGCGCGCGACGCTGGCCGCGGCACTCGGCGTCTTCGCGCTGTCGCTGCTGCTGGTGCCGTTGATCGGCTTCAGCCTGTTTCCGACGGCCGACATACCGCAGTTCCGGGTCCGCATCGAGGCCCCGGACGGCGCCAGCCTGGCCGCGACCGACCGCGCGCTGCGCTTTGTCGAGCAGACGATCGCACAGACGCCCGGCATCAAGTGGTGGTTCTCGAATCTCGGCCAGGAGAACCCGCGCGTCTATTACAACGTGCTGTCGCGCCAGTCGTCGGCAAACATCGCCGAGGTGTTCGCGGAGGTCGAGGACTACGATCCCGCGGGCACGAACCGGATGCTCGACGGACTGCGCGCCACATTCGCCGGCTATCCCGCCGCTCACATCACCGTCCACCAGTTCGAGAACGGCCCGCCGATCGCCGCGCCAATCGAGATCCGCGTGATCGGGCCGGATGTCGGGACACTGCGCGCGCTGGCGGCTGACGTCGAACGGCTGATCGCCGGAATCCCGGGCACCCGCGACATCGTCAACCCGATGCGCCTGTCGCGCACCGATATCGACCTGCGCATCGACACGGACAAAGCCGCGATGTTCGGCGTGCCCGCGATCGAGGCGGATCGCACGGTCAGGCTCGCCGTTGCGGGACTCGCTGCCGGCCAGTACCGCGAACCGGACGGCGACGAGTACAACATCACGCTGCGATTGCCCATCGCGGCCCGCCCGACACTGGAGCTGCTGCAATTGGTGCAGGTGTCATCGCTGTCCGGGCGGCAGGTGCCGCTTGCCCAGATCACGGACCCCCGGTTCAGGAGCGCCCCGACCCTGATCAGGCGCTACAACCGCGAGCGCGCCGTGGCGATCACCGCGCATCCCGCCACCGGATATTCCACCGACGAGCTGACGCGCCAGGTGCTCGCCGGGCTCGAGGCCATGATCTGGCCGCCTGGTTATCGCTATGTCGCCGCCGGCGAAGTCGAGGCGCGCGAGGAAAGTTTCTCCGGTCTCGGCGTCGCGATGCTGGTGGCGGTGTTCGGCATCCTCGCCGTGCTGGTACTCGAGTTCGGCAGCTTCCGCTCGATGCTGATCGTGTTCGGCGTGGTGCCGCTCGGCATCACCGGCGGCCTCGTGGCGCTCTTCCTGAGCGGCTACACGCTGTCATTCACGTCGATGATCGGCATGATCGCCCTGGTCGGCATCGAGATCAAGAACTCGATCCTGCTGGTGGACTTCACCAACCGGCTGCGCGAGAACGGCCGCCCGCTCGACGATGCGATCGCCGAGGCCGGCGAAGTGCGCTTCCTGCCGATCCTGCTGACCTCGATGACCGCGATCGGCGGCCTGACCCCGCTCGCGATCCAGGGCTCCGGGCTCTATTCGCCGCTGGCGATCGTCATCATCGGCGGGCTGATCAGCTCGACTCTGCTCGCCAGGCTGGTGACGCCCGTGATGTACAAGCTGCTGCCGCCCGGCATCGAGGCGCGCACAGACGCCGCGGCCGTTGCGCGCGCCGGGACCCAGCCTGCCTAGGTCGCGGCCACGGGCCTGTCACCGATCTTCGAGTAGCGGTCGACGACCGTCGTGGTCACGACGTCCGCACCGACATTGACCATGGTCCGGGTCATGTCGAGGATACGGTCGACACCCAGGATGATGCCGATGCCTTCCGGGGGGATGCCGAAGGCGACCAGCAGGCCGGCGATCAGCGGCAGCGAGCCGCCAGGGATCGCAGCGACGGCGACGGCGGAGAGCACCGCCAGCAGCAGCAGCGTCAACTGCTGCAGGAATCCGAGCTCGATGCCGAACACCTGCGCGACGAACAACACGACGCAGCCCTCGTAAAGTGCCGTTCCCGCCATGTTCATCGTCGTGCCGAGTGGCAGCACGAAGCCCGCGACCGACGGCCGTATGCCGAGCTGCTCGCGCGCCACCGCGAGCGCGGTCGGCAGCGTCGCCGCGCTCGAACTGGTCGAGAACGCGGTCACCAGCACCGGGCGCATCAGGCGCCAGAACTCGAGCGGCCGGCGCCGCGCGAACAGCCTGAGCCACAGCGACATGGTCCCGAACAGGTGCAGCATCATCACGGTGAGGCAGCCGATCACAAAGGCGCCGAGCGCGACCACGATGTCCCAGCCGATCTTGACGATGACGCTGTAGATCATCGCCGGCACCGCGTAAGGTGCGAGCTTCAGCGCGAAATGAACGATGGCGGTCATCAGGTCGTTGACCAGGCCGAGGGCCGAACGAAGCTTCGCCCCCTCGTGGGAAGGCAAGCGTATCGCCGCCGCACCGACCAGGATCGCAAACAGGATCAGCGGCAGCACTTCACCCAGCAGGTCGCGATTGTTGCCGATAAAGGCCCCGAACAGGTTGCGCGGCATGAACATGTCGACCACCGCGAGCGGCGTCATGTCGGGTTGCGCAGCCCGCCGTTCGATGTGCTGCCTGGCGGCGCCGCCGTATTCCTCCAGCAGCCGGGTCTTCGCCTCCGGCTCCATGGCCGATCCCGGCTCGACGGTGTTCATCATCAGCATGCCGAGCGCGACTGCGATTGCCATGTTCAGGAAGAAGAGCGAAAAGGTCCGCGTTGCCAGCGGCCCGAGCTGCGCCAGGCGCTCGAGCTGCGCGACACCCTGCGCAAGCGAGGCGAAGACCAGCGGCAGCACCACGAAGAAGAGCATCCGCAGAAAGACCTGGCCGAGCGGATCGAGCGCCAGGGTCGAGAACCTGCGCGCTGCCGCCAGCAGGTCCGGATAGAAACTGCCTGCAAGCAGCGTCAGTACTCCGGCCGCGGCGCCGATTCCCAGGCCCCAGAGGATCCGGTTGGCGAGCCTGGAATCGATGTCACTCATGCGCAAAGCCCGGTCTGCAGTCAGCGGCTGGCCGCAATGTTAACCTCTGGCGCACGACCCGGGAGTGTCATGGCCCTGTACCGCCACACTGCATCGATCGCCGTGCTGCTGCTGGCGGCGGTCGTGACCGGCTGCGCGACGAGCCGGTTGCCCGAACTCGCGCAACTGGCGCAGGCGCCCGACCGCCACCCCGTGCCGGTAATCATCATCCCGGGCGTGCTCGGCTCGCGTCTTGCCAACCGGGATACGGGCGTGGAAGCGTGGCCCGGCACGACCCGGAAGCTGATGACGAGTTCCTACCTGGAGCTCGCGCTGCGCATCGATCCGGTCACGCTCGAGCCGCTGGACGATGGCCTCGTCGCCACCGGCCTGTTCGACCACGCCGCTGGCCAGGATATTTATAGACATCTCGTTGAAACCCTGCTGAATGTTGGCGGATACCGGCTCGGCACACTGGGCAAGCCTGCCGCCCCGGGCGAGGCACGCCTTTATGCCCTGGCCTACGACTGGCGGCAGGACAATATCCAGGCCGTTCGTGCGCTCGATGCCCTGATCGAACAGATCCGTCGCGATTACAGCGACCCCGGGCTGCGCGTCGACGTGATCGCCCACAGCATGGGTGGGCTGATTGTGCGGTATTACGAGCGCTACGGCACCGAAGACGTGATGGATCGCAATGCATTCACCGTCACGGGGGCCGGCGTGTCCAGGCTCCGGCGCATCGTCATGCTGAGCGTGCCCAACCTGGGCTCGGTCAGGATGATTCATGCGTTCCTGACCGGCCATCGCGTCTGGCTGTCACGGCTTCCGACCGAGGGCATCGCGACCATGCCGGCCATGTACCAGTTGCTGCCTCATCCGCAGGTGCCCTGGATCACGGACATCCGCGGCGAACCCCTGCCACTCGATATCTTCAACATCAATGTGTGGCGGAACTTCGGATGGTCGGTGTTCGACCGCAAGGTGCGGCGACGATTGGCCGCGCATGCCGACATATGGCCCGATCCGGCGGTGTTCGAGCAATATTTCGAGAAGCACCTCGAGCGTGGGCGACGCTTCGCCTGGTCGCTGATGGTGCCGACCGGGGATATCCGGCTGATCGAACCCATCACATTCGGGAGCGATTGCCTGCCGACGCTTGCGCGCGTCGTCGTCGAGGAGCAGGGCGGCAACGCGGTCGCCCGGCTCCTGCCCGAACAGATCCTGCACCCCGTGCCCGGAATCGACTACGACCAGCTGATGTTCGAACCCGGTGATAACAGCATCACGACCGCGTCACTGGTCGGCGGGCCAGGGCCGCATTCCGCATCGCCGCCGGATGAGCCTGGCGCCAGCGAAGTGGGCCGGCCGTCATTGGTCTGCGAGATACACGAAGGGGTGACCGGCAATGCCAGCGTACTCGACCGCGTGCTGCGTCATCTGCTCCGTCCCGACTGACGCACGATCGATGTTCACTGACCGGCAGACGCCGCCTTCCCCACGTATCGGCACCATTCGCAGTCCTCGCCTGGTCCCGGGACCTGGTCGCCCTCCACGGTCGCGATCACGCGCCGGAAGGTGTCCAGCACCCAGGCATCGTCACCGTCGTAGGGCACCATGTGCGTGGTAAACCGCAGCGTATCGCCGAACTCGCCGGCCCGCGCATCGCCATTGGCATAGACGAACCAGCCGCGATCGCTGACCTGGAATCCCTGCCGGCGCACCAGGAACTGGTAGACCTCCATCTGGCGCTGGTATGAGGGATACAAACCCCCGGTCGTGGGGGTTTCAGCGCGGGCAGTCGCCTTGTAATCGGCGACGATCAGCTCCCCGGTCGAGTCCTGCCAGAGGTCGTCGATTGCGCCGAACAGCGTCCAGCCGCTGACATCATCGGACCAGCGCACACCCGTGAAGTTGTGCCGCCAGGCCTTGAGCTGCGGGTGCGCGAATGGCACGGCATCGAGGCCCGCCTCCTCGAACAGCGGGTGCGGCTCGCGGGCCGCGCGATAGCGGTCGAATTCCGCTTTCATCAGCGAATCGACCGCATTATTGAGCGTGAACGGCGGGCCGCTGGGGCGGCGGATGCCGCGGGCGACGTCGAGGTAAAGGCAGCGCGGGCATTCAACGAAGAGGTCGATCTTCGAGCGGCTCAACTGGCGGCGCTGCAGCGAGCGACTGGGCATCGAAGCCTCGAATGAGAGACCGCCGCGCCGCGATAGTGTGCTGGACTAACCCGCTATAGGGATTGGATTCACCCGACCGTGGCGCGACGGGCCGTGCTAACAATGCCGTGTATGGCACTGCGATTTCAAGTGGCAATTCAAAAATCGGATCATCACGACGATGCCGCAGCGCGCGCACGATGCCGAATGGAAAACATGACTCGCGATCCGCAGATGAATCCTCTTCGTCGTCCATGACCAGCGTGTGCGAATTGAAAACCACTGCACGGCTTGTGCAATCGGCGCCGAGGTCTAAGATAGTTGCCGCGCGGGAGCCGGCGGTTCGCCCTGTGGCAATTGGATCATGCTTCACAATCAACAACTTGAGGGGGATTTATGCGTGGAAAGAAATTGCTGCTGATCATGGCCACTGGTGCTGCACTGGCTGCGGGATGTGCCAGGCCGGCAGCGGAAGCGCCGAAGGTCGATCTGGCCGCGGAGGCTCAGGCCGTGCGCGATCGCTCGGCCGCGTGGTTGCAGATGGCGCAGTCAAGGGACGCCGCCGGCATCGCCAACAGCGTCTACGCGGCCAATGCCGTGACACTGTTCGACGGTAACATCAGCCACGGCGCGGCCGAGATACAGGCCCGCATGGAAGCAGAAAACGCCGCGACGCCGAGCTCGTCGATCGTGTGGTCCACGACCGACGTGCAGGTCGCGGGTTCCGGTGACCTCGCCTATGAACTCGGCACCTTCACCTTCGACGCGGATGGCGCCGGTGAGGGTGCGGCAACCAGCGGTGAGTTCGTCACCGTCTGGACCAAGTCGGACGGCAGCTGGCGCGCGGTAGCGGATGCCGGTACGGCCCGCAAGGCCGCCGAGGCTGCGGCACCTGCCGGCGGCTGATGCAGGGGAGGCAATCATGAAAAGGCGTCAATTCATCGGCACCGGCCTGGCGCTCGCCGCCGGCTGGCCGTTCCGCGGCCTTGCATCGGTCCTCAACGATGTCGGCGACCTGCCGGCAAAGACGCTCGCGGGTGGCGACCTGCTGCTGCGCGGCTCCTCGGTCGAGGCTTTCGCGGCCAGCCTGCGCGGCGACCTGCTGCTACCGGGTCACGATGGCTACGACCAGGCCCGGCACGTCTGGAACGGCATGTTCGACAAGCGCCCCGCGCTGATTGCGCGCTGCACCGGAGCTTCCGACGTCCGGCGTGCGGTCGATTTCGCCCGTGAGCATCAATTGCTGACCGCGGTGCGCGCGGGCGGCCACAGCTTTTCGGGCAAATCGACCTGTGACGGCGGGATCATGATCGACCTGCAACCGATGCAGGGCGTGCGCGTCGATCCGGAGGCCCGGCGTGCCTATCTGGAGGCCGGCTCGCTGCTCGGGCAACTCGACCATGAGTGCGCGTCCTTCGGTCTCGCGACCACCGCGGGCACCGTTTCGCACACGGGCGCCGCGGGCCTGACGCTCGGTGGCGGACTCGGCAGGCTCGGCCGCCGTTTCGGTCTCGCCTGCGACAACGTCGCATCCTTCGACATCGTCACTGCGGACGGACATTTCCTGCGTGCAAGCGATGACGAAAACGCGGACTTGTTCTGGGGTCTGCGCGGAGGTGGTGGCAATTTCGGCGTCGTGACCGCCATCGAGTACCGGGTACATCCGATGGATCCGACGGTTCTGGCCGGATATGTCGTCTGGCCATTCTCAGTGGCGCGCGATGTGATGCGCCACTACCGCGAGATTGCGCTGAATGCGCCTGATATGGTCAATCTGGCAATTGACCTGCACTGGGAACCCGAGGGCCCCAAGGTCGGCATTGAAGTCTGCTGGTCCGGCGATCATGCCGAAGGCGAGGCGTGGTTGAAGCCATTGCGCACTTTCGGCAAGCCCGTGCATGACGACGTGGCGCCCGTGCCTTACGTGACACTGCAGTCCAGCGGCGATAGCGGGGTCGCAGCCGGAGGACATTACTATGTCAAGAACGGGATGTTGACGCGGCTCGAGGATGACGGTATCGATCGTATACTCGACGTGTTCCAGCGGACGCCCAATCTGTACTCGTTGTTCTTTGATCACGGCGGCGGGGCGTACCAACGCGTGGCTCCTGATGCGACGGCATTCCCTAACCGCGACATGCTCTTCTTGCTGGGCTGCTTCGGCGGCTGGTCAAGTCAGGACAACGACGATGAAAAGATCGCACAGATGCGCGCTTCCTGGCGCGATCTGGAGCCATTGACCAGGGGTTTTTACACGAACCTGGCCGAGCCTGACAAGACCACGGCCGGCTATCGCGAGAACTACGGCGGCAACCTGGAGCGCCTGATCAAGCTGAAGACCAAGTACGACCCGATGAACCTGTTCCGCCTGAACGCCAACGTACCGCCGAGGGCGTAGCAGCGCGCGAACCTCAGTCCGGCCAGCGGCGATCGGCCAGGGTGCATGTTGCGCCAGCCGGCTGGTCATTCTTCTCAAGCTGCAGGCGGGTCGCTGCAACCGTGGCTGCCAGTGCCGGGCCCGCGGCAAGCGCCCTGGCCCGGTCGATCTTGCGCCGCGCCTCGCTCAGGCACCCGGAGTCGGCCAGCACCTGCGCCAGATTGTTGCGCGCGGAAGCATCGTCCGGCCGGAGCGTCACTGCGCGCGCATAGGCGTCGGCGGCCGCCGCCAGCTTGCCCTCGGCATAGGCGACGTTGCCGCGTCCGAGCCAGGCGAATGGCTCATCCGGCCAGCGCGCGATTGCGGCCTCATACGCGATGGCGGCGCCACTTCTTTGTCCCGCCGCCTCCAGGCCGGCAGCGCTTTCCAGGTACCTGGCGGGCTCGGCATTCAACGGAATCACGCCCGGCGCCAGTGTCGTCATGGCCCAGCGCCCGCCGAAATGCCAGGTGCGTGCGAACGACTGCCAGCGCATTTCAAGGCGTTCACGCCTGCCCGATCGCAGCACCGCGACATTGCGCCCGGTGTCGTAGCCGATCAGGACCGCGTAATGCCAGGCCGGCAGCGCCTGGAAGCGAAGATTCTGCAACACCAGCACGGGCCGGCCTGCGGCCAGCTCCGCCAGCAGCGCATCGCCGGTGCCCGGCAGCAGATACGGCAGCCGTCCGCGCCGGCGCGTCGCAGCGATCAGTTCCGCCTGCAGGCTGCCGTGGCGCTTCGGCAGGTAGACCTGCGGCGCCAGCGCCGACGGCTCAACCGCGACACCGCTCGCCTGCAGCACGGTCGCGAGCGCCGCCGGCCCGCATTGATAGTCCTCCTGTGCGAAGAACGGCGTCTCGCGCAATTCAAGCGACCGCGGCAGGCCGGACGGCAGCCCGCTCGCCAGCGGCGGCGAAGCCGCGCATCCCGCAAGACCCAGGGCCAGCGCCGCCCCTGGCAGCGCCGCGCGAATCACGCTTTCTTGAAGATATCGATGGTGCCGGTGTATTCGAGAATCACCAGCACGATGAACACGATGCCGATGATCGCCAGTACGCTATCGCCGCCGGCCGGCGCCTGTTCGAGCCGGTCCGCGAGCATCGTGAGTTCGGATCCCGTCAGTGCTGCGATGCGGCCATCGACCTCGGCGGGGTCCACGCCGAGCGCCACCATACGTTCGCGGACATCGTTGCGGGTGAGCGAACTGCGGACCAGCGCCAAGGCGTCCTGCTGCACGGCGGCGGCCAGTGCATCGGCCGTGCCGACGATACCGGCGGC
>JAHFSF010000219.1 GCA_023265875.1 Gammaproteobacteria bacterium
TTTTTCGGCGAGCGGGTCCGCGATATGTTGTCCGGCTTCCGTGTGATGTCGCGTCGATTTGTGAAGTCTTTCCCCGCCCTCGCCAGCGGCTTCGAAATCGAGACCGAACTGACCGTGCACGCATTGCAGCTGAGAGTGCCGATTTCTGAAAGCATGACGCCTTATCGGGAGCGAGGCACCGCTTCCTCCAGCAAGCTACGGACGATTCCAGACGGCATTCGTATCGTGCGTCTGATCGCAAGGTTGATCCGTGAGGAAAAGCCGCTCGAGTTCTTTTCGACGATCGCAGGCCTGTTGTCCCTCATTTCGATCGTGCTCGCAATGCCGGTCGTGACGACCTACCTGCAGACCGGACTGGTGCCCCGGTTGCCGACTGCCGTGCTGTCGGTCGGGCTGATGCTCGTGGCTTTCCTCAGTCTGGCGTGCGGCCTGATCCTTGCGACAGTCACGCGCGGCCGAATGGAGGTCAAGCGACTGCAATACCTGAGCATTCCGATCCGTTTCCCGCGCTCCCGGTGACGTCGCCGGCGAGACAGAAGTTCAGCTGGCGCCCAGCCTCGATAATCAGCGCGGTCCAGCCAAGCGCAATTGGGGCCAGCATCATGCGCACCATGAACCAGCCATGCCCGAACGAGTGGGCAGGAAACACGCCGATCCAGGCCGCGATGATCGAGGCTCCCGCTGCGCAGGGCAGGAATGCGCCAGTCTGCGCTGCGGATCGCGAACGCCATGCCAGGAAAGCGGCGCCCAACCACGCAAGAGCCGTAGTCAGAAACAGCAGGCGCGAGGCCAGGTCGCTACCGTAGGTCAGCACCTTTCCCCATTTCCAGACCATGCCGCCTAACGCATAAATTGCCGATTTCAGATGACTGTCGGAGCCTTGAATACCGATGGTCTCCAGATTCTGCGTATAGGCGTGAAGATTCGCCGCGAACGAAGCCAGTACTGGTGCACCGAATACCAGGTATGCAAGAAGCTGCTTGATGGCCACGGTTGCTGCAGCACCCAGCACAAATGCTGATACGCCGGCCAGCGCCAAGCGCCATTCCTGCGGGATCGTATCGCGTGTCAGGAAGAAGCCGAACGGCAGCAGGAGCGCCGCGGCGATCGGTAATTGGCCCGTAAAGAATTCCATGTAGGTGACGATGGCACCAAAGGTGGCGCAACAGCTGAGATATCCTCTTTGTGAACCGACCCTGCCAAATCTGAAGAGGAGGAAGGCAAATCCGAGGATGAGGACCGAATCCGCAGGGCCGTTTCCCAACGAATGTGAGAAATCCTGCAATGCCCAGAATGCCATTCCCGTCACCGCCGTCGTGATGGCGAGAATCCGCAACCTGCCTATGGCAAACCACCCCGCGACCGCGAGCACGACCAGGCTGCCATAGGCAATGGCCGTCAACACAATCCGCATTGTCGAGATGTCCATCAGTGAGAGCAACGCCGCGGCCGCCGCGTTGTGTCCATGCCAATAACGGGTGTAGCGGAAGAAATCCGGTGCTTCGGCTGTGCTGCCGTACCGGGCCAAGGCGAGCACCAGATGGCATTGCCTCTGGTCATCGGCCCGGTAATAAACCCTGGGTCCGATCGCCTTCCTCAGCCGATCATCGTCTGGATTGAGGAGCATCTGCAGGATCAGACACTCGTTTCCGAACATCCAGGTCTTGAAATCCCGATCGGTCTCCAAAGGCAGCGAACCGCTTTCAAAGGCCTGCAATATCCGCGTCTTCACTGTCTGTCGCGGTATCGAAGCAGCCAGCAAGGCGAGCGCCAGGAATATTGCGTTGGTCGCGACTACCGCCAGTACGATCGATTTCCACTCGCCTGAGAGTCGCTTCAACAGGGCTGTCGGCAACACCGGTCCTCCCACAACACGTGGCGAAGCGATCATACGCGCCTGCTTGAGTCTCGCGCAGCATCGCAGCTTGCGGCAGCCCTGGATTGGCTGGAACGCCAATGTGGAGCGCCCTGGTTCTTCGGCGAACACATGAGCCACGCCGATGTCATGGCGGGCTGCCTGATCGGTTACCTGAGCCTTCGGCTGAGGAGAGCTTCGATGCCGTCGAGTATCGGGTAGCGGGAAAGAAACGCCCGCCCCACAAGCTTGGCGCGGGACTCAGCAAACGCGCTTCAGTTCACGCCGCTGATGACGATGTCGTACAGCAGGTCAGTACGGGCGTCGCCGCGGAAGTCCACGACGTGTACGTAGAAAGTCGCAGCGCCAGCCACCTGAATCTGGAGTA
>JAHFSF010000132.1 GCA_023265875.1 Gammaproteobacteria bacterium
ATGCGATGAGCGGCGACACCTTCGAATAGCGCGGTGTATCCGCGATGCAACGTCACTTAATGCACAATTACCGGGTGCGCGAGAGCCGCGGCGCACCGGCGTGGTTCGTCTGCAACAGCCGATCAAGCCGGCTTTGAAACTTCGAAGATGGCGTACCGCTTGCGCGCGGGTTCAACCGTTTCCCAGGTGCCGCTGAATCCGGCCGGGATGACCCAGGCATCCCCGGCGTTGAAGTGCCATCGCCGCCCATCGGCCGACGTCAGCACGACGCGCCCCTCGAGCAAGTGACAGAACTCGTGCTCCGTGTACTCGACCTTCCACTTGCCAACGCTGCTCGCCCAGGTTCCGGCATGGAATTGCTGGGTGGGATCCGTATAGTAATTGCGGACCCAGGTCTTCGGTTCGCCTTTGACCACGCGCTCGGACGGGGGCGCCGACTCCTGGGCCTTCAGGTTGCGCCTGAAATCAACGATCGTCGGTGTCGTCATCGCCGCCTCCGGGGCCAAAGCGGCCCGTATGCTCATGCCGCCGATGAAACAGTATTCGAATCCGCTCATCAATGCTTGGCATGCGTTCAATTACGGGCGTAGTATTAATTCGCCGCCCGCCACCACGAGCGTGGCGGGCCCGATGCAGGAGCCGGGCCATGAACAATCGCCTGCCGCCGATCGTTGGACACTGGTACTCGCACCGCGACAAGGGCGAGACCTTCCAGGTCGTGGCTGTCGATGAGCTCTCCGGCACCATCGAGATCCAGGAATTCGATGGCGGCATCGACGAGATTGACTTTGAACAGTGGCGGCAGCTCGCCGGTGATTCCGCTGCTCCGCCAGACGACTGGGGCGGCCCGGTCGATGATGTCGAACCGGATGAATTCGGCTATACGGATCTCGACGAACCCCGCCTCATCGTGAACCCGATCGAGAGCGCCACGACTACGCTCGAACAGATCGCCGGTGACGACGATCCCGACGAATTACCGCTTCATTAGAACGGCGGCAGCACCATCGGGTGGTAACTGCCGCGGCGCGGGACCGGCGACCTGAAGCCAGCCGGCTTCAGCACCAGAACGTCGCAGTTCAGGCGGTCGATCAGTCGCTCCGCGGTATTACCGATGAACAGGCGTTTGAGGCCGCTGCGCGACACGGCGCCCATCACGACGATGCCCGCGGTGATGCGTTCGGCGACTGCGGTGATTTCCTCCGCGGCGGCGCCGGCGCGCAGGTGACGGCGCCGCGGCGGCAACTCGTACCGATCGACCAGCGCGTCGTACTCCCGTTTGATGCGTTCGAGCTGCCTTGAGGTCACATCGACCGGCAGGGGAACCGGCTCCATCAGCACGCCTGCCGTGAACGGCGTCGCGAGCTGGTAGACATGGATCGCGTGCAGCATTCCGCTGAATGCCCCGGCAAGTTGGTGCGCCGCCGCGAGGATGTCCGCATCCAGCGCAGCCGGCTTCGCATGCGCGTGCAGGGGATCGACCGCGGCCAGGACCCGGGCGCGTTCATAGGGCCGCGCCGTCTTGACGAACAGCACCGGGGCGGGGCAAAGGCGGATCAATTGCCAGTCGGTGTTCGAAAGCACGACACGCGCAAGCCGCGTATGGCGGTGGCTTTCGGCGACGACCAGGTCTGACTTTTCGCGCAGGGCCTCGCGGACGATGCTTTCGTACACCGGGTAGTCCCAGCGCACGCGGATCCGCACCTGCAGTCCGTCTGCGCGCAGTGGCCTCGCCAGCCCCTCCAACAGTTGCTTGCGCGCGCGAACCGCAGTCTCGATGTCCCGTGGCAGCGCTTCCGGGCTGAACAGGCTTTCGCCGGCAATCTCGGGACTGTAAAGGCTGTGAAACAGCGTGATTGTCGCGCCGGTGCGCCGCGCCAGGGCCACGGCCTTCGCAAGCGCTGGCGTCGGCTTCGCACCGCAGTCGGCAACCGTTACCAGGATCCGATGCATATCCATGGTGACCTCCTTGCCTGAAAACCATCGTGCCATGCACCATCGTGCTGCGATACAGTAAATGTACGTAGCTGCCGGAGGTTGACGTGAACAATAACGAGTCCCTGGCCGCACGGCGCAATGCCGCCGTCGCGCGCGGTGTCGCGATGGCGCAACCGGTTTACATCGAACGCGCCGAGAACGCGCTGTTGTGGGATGCTGACGGACAGCGTTACGTCGATTTCGCCGGCGGCATTGCCGTGCTGAACACGGGCCACCGCCATCCGGGGGTGCTCGAAGCCGTGCGCAGACAACTCGAGAAGGTCACCCACACCTGCTTTCAGGTGACGGGTTACGAGCCTTATGTCGCGCTGTGCGAACGCCTTAACAAGCTGGTGCCGGGCCCGGGTGCGCACAAGACGCTCTTGATGACGACTGGCGCGGAAGCAGTCGAAAACGCGATCAAGATCGCGCGCGCCCATACCGGCCGCCCGGCGGTCATCTCGTTTTCCGGGGCCTTTCACGGACGCACCTTCATGGCGATGGCCCTGACCGGCAAGGTGGATCCCTACAAGGCGGGCTTCGGACCCCTGCCCGGCGACGTTTATCACGCGCCATTCCCGAATGCGCTGCACGGCGTGTCGGTGAATGACTCGCTGGACGCGCTTGCGTTGCTGTTCAAGTGCGACATCGAGCCGGCGCGAGTCGCCGCAATCATTTTCGAACCGGTCCAGGGTGAGGGCGGTTTCTATGTCGCGCCGAAGGAATTCGTGCTCCAGCTGCGGGAAATCTGCGACCGCCACGGCATCGTGCTGGTAGCCGACGAGATCCAGTCCGGCGCCGGCCGGACCGGCCGCATGTTCGCGATGGAACACTTCGGTGTCGCAGCCGACATCACGACGCTCGCCAAGTCGCTCGCGGGCGGCTTCCCGCTGTCGGCCGTCATTGGCCGCGCCGAGATCATGGATGCCTGCGCACCCGGCGGGCTTGGCGGCACCTACGCCGGCAACCCGGTGGCCTGCGCTGCGGCACTCGCGGTGCTGGATGTTTTCGAACAGGAGCAGATCCTGGCGCGCGCCGGCAGGCTGGGGACCAAGCTGATGTCCAGGCTGCGGGAGCTTGCGGCGCGCCATCCGTCGATCGCCGAAGTGCGTGGCCTCGGCGCAATGGTCGCATTCGAACTGTGCGAGGGCGGTAATCCGGACCAGCCGGCTGTCGAATTGACCCGCGCGCTGACCAGGCGTGCCCGTGAACTCGGCCTGATCCTGCTGTCTTGCGGAATCTACGGCAACGTGATCCGCATCCTCGTGCCGATCACCGCTGAGGAAAGCATCGTCGATGAGGGTTTAAGCATCCTCGAACGCGCGCTGGTCACCGAGCTGGCAGCGGCGGGCGATCCTGCCATAGTCGCAAGTCGCTGATTCTTCAGGATCTCTCACGCTGAAATCCGGGGATTTGCCACCGGATCGCACGGTCCCGCGGGCCGCGCGGATGGGCGAAGGATTTCGGGGTCCATGACGTCCAAGAGACAGGGCGCAGTGAATCGCTCGCGGAAGGTCCGTCCGCGCGATTTCGGACCGGCAAGGGATCGCAATGAAACTGACTTTCCTCCATCGTCGCTGCAGAGTCTTCATTGCGTCGATCCTCGCCTGCGTTTCTTTCGCGCGTGCTGAAACGGGTGGCGCGACCATGGGCCCCACTTCGGCCGAGCGACCGCTGTCGGCGGTACCGACGGGCGCGGACAGCGAGGGTAGCGGAGCGCGCGCCAGGGATGAAAAAGAAGATGAAGAACAAGACTCTGACGATCCTGAGGATCTGCGCGACGACTCGGACATGCAGGCCCCTGGGGTGCGAAACAGGGGAACGGGCATCCCGATCCTGCGTCTGGGCACCTATGTGCGACCGCAGGAATTGTTACTGCTGCCGTCGCTGCGCTACAGCGATGACAAGGACTTCGAATACAACTCCGGCGAACTGGGCTTTTCTCCCGCAGTGGATGGGCTGGAAGGCCACTACCAGGCGAGCCAAGGCGCGGTTCTTCTGGCTTATGGAGTGAACGACCGTCTGGCAGTGGAATTCGGCGCGGAATTCAAGGACGCAAAGCTCGAGAAGGCGCCGGACGATCCTTCAAATGCTCCGCAGGAGGTCAAGCAGTCTGGTCTGGGCCGGGTAACGGTCGGCGTCGACTGGCGTTTGCTGGCCGAAAGTGGTGACCGGCCCGAAATTGTGACATTTGCCCAGGCTTACATCCCTCACAATCGGAACGACTTGCTGACGGGCACAGCTGATTGGCTGATCAACGCGGGGTTCAGCGCCGCACGTGGATTCAGTTGGGGCACGACCACCCTGCGGGTCGGGGCCGCGTTCGATACTTCATCGCCAAGTGTCACAGACTGGGGCGAAGTGACGTTTGAATACCTGAGGCAGATTTCACCCAAGGTGACGGTCCTCGGTGCGCTTCAGATGCTGGAAGGGGACGAAGGAAGCCTGATCGTTCAACTGCAATGGCAGCCGAATTCGGACTTCGCCGTCCAATTCAGCAATAGTGTCGGGTTGACGACCCGGGCAATCGATTGGGCGCCGCAGCTCGCTTTCGTGATTCGCATCCGGTGAATCAACCGTCGAACAAGAAAATGGTGGCTAGGGAGAGAATCGAACTCTCGACCCCGGGGTTATGAATCCCGTGCTCTAACCAGCTGAGCTACCTAGCCACGCGATGGGAAGGTACCCTCGGGGAGGCGGGATTGTCGGGAGCGTGCCGGTAGCTGTCAAGGACTGTCGGGCAGCTCAGACGTTGAAGCGGAAATACATGACATCGCCCTCGCGCACGACGTAGTCCTTGCCCTCGAGCCGCAGCCGCCCCGCCTCGCGCGCGCCGGCCTCGCCCTTGCCGGCGACGTAGTCATCGTAGGCAATCGTTTCTGAGCGAATGAATCCCCGCTCGAAATCGGTGTGGATGACGCCCGCGGCCTGCAGCGCGGTCGCGCCCTGGCTCACGGTCCAGGCACGGACTTCCTTCGGGCCCGCCGTGAAAAATGTCTGCAGGCCCAGCAGGCGGTACCCAGCGCGGATGATCCGGTTTAGCCCGGGTTCCTCGACTCCGAGGTCGGCCAGGAAGGCGCCGCGATCATCGGTGTCCAGTTCCGAGATTTCGGCCTCGATTGCGGCGCAGACGGGCACGACCTCGGCGCCCTCGGCGGCGGCCAGTCCGCTGAGCGCGTCGAGGTGCGGACTGCCGCCTGCTCCCGACTCGTCGACGTTAGCGACGTACATGAGCGGCTTTGCCGTCAGCAGCTGCAATTCGCGCACTCGCGGGCGCTCGAAATCATCCAGGACCTGCGCCCGGACCGGTTCGCCCTGGTCGAGGCGCGCGCGCAGGCGGTTGAGCGAATCGCGCCAGCGCAGCGCATCCTTGTCATTGGCCTTGGCAAGCTTGTCCGCGCGCGCCAGCGCCCGGTCCACGGTCTCCAGATCGGCGAGCGCGAGCTCGGTGTTGATGATCGCGACATCCGAAAGCGGATTGACGCGACCCGGGACATGGACGACGTCGTCGTTGTCGAAGCAACGCACGACGTGCGCGATCGCATCGACCTCGCGGATATGCGACAGGAACTTGTTGCCGAGTCCCTCGCCCTGGGAGGCCCCGGCCACGAGGCCTGCGATATCCACGAACTCGACCGTGGTCGGCACGATTTTTTCGGGCTTTGCGATCGCCGCCAGCGCATCGAGCCGGGGATCCGGCACCGGCACGATGCCGAGGTTCGGATCGATGGTACAGAACGGGTAATTCTCGGCCGCGATCCGCGCCCGCGTCAGCGCATTGAACAGCGTGGACTTGCCGACATTCGGCAAACCGACGATGCCACAGCGGATGGCCATGCGCTTCCCGCAGCGTCCGGCCTCAGCCGGGCGCTTCCTGTTCCGGCGGCCTGGTATGCAGCCGGTTCATCATTTTCTCCGCGCCTTCACTCAACAATCGCGGGAACTCGGACACCGCGAGCTCGATCGCCTCGCGGATCAGCCTCGCATCGATCGCGGACGGGCGCTGCAGCACATAGTCGATGACGTCATCGCGATGGCCGGGATGGCCGATGCCGATGCGCAGCCGCCAGAAATCCTCACCCAGGTGGCTGATGACATCCTTGAGCCCATGGTGCCCACCCGCTCCGCCGCCCTGCTTCAGCCGGGCGACGCCCGGCGGCAGGTCCAGTTCGTCGTGCACGACCAGCACCTGCTCGCTCGGCAACTGCAGGTAGTCGCAGAAGGAGCGCACCGAGAATCCGCTGCGATTCATGAATGCCATCGGCTTCAGCAGCCATAGCGTGGCGCCCGCGACCGTGACGCGACCAGCCTCAGCACTGTAGCGATGCTCGTGTTTCAGCCAGCCATCGTGGCGGCGCGCCAGCTCATCCACAAACCAGAAGCCCGCGTTGTGCCGGGTCGCCTCGTGTTCCGCGCCCGGATTGCCAAGCCCCACGACCAGCTGCAGCGGGAGTCCCGCCATGATTCGATCCTTATCTTCAGGCGGCAGTGCGGCCGCCCCAAATGGCAGGGGCCGCCACAGGGGCGGCCCCGCCGTCCGCTTGCGCCTGGCGCGCTATTTCCTGCCGTCGCCCTTTTTCGCGCCCTTGCCTTCCTTCCC
>JAHFSF010000023.1 GCA_023265875.1 Gammaproteobacteria bacterium
TCAGGGAATTGGCTGAAATAGATCCTTCGGTGTACATGTCGACAGCTTAACGCGTCTCCCGCCAGCGAAATGGACACAAATGCAGGTCGGATCCGCTCCCACCTCGCTAGAATCGCCACATCTGCAAGAGCGCCTTTCGATGAATACCCCTTACCGCAACGCCTCCATCGCCGCCCGCGACCTCGCCGTCGTCTGGCATCCCTGCACGCAGATGAAGGATCACGAGCGCCTGCCGATGATCCCGATCGCGCGCGGCCAGGGCGTGTGGCTCTACGACTTCGATGGGCAGCGTTATCTGGACGGCATCAGCTCGTGGTGGGTCAACCTGTTCGGCCATGCCAATCCGCGCATCAACGCGGCCGTGCGCGAACAGCTCGAGCAGCTCGAGCAGGTGATGCTCGCGGGCTTCACGCACGAGCCGGTGCTCACACTCTCCGAGCGCCTGGTCCACATCCTGCCCGCTGGCCTGACGCGCTGCTTCTACGCGGACAATGGTTCGGCAGCGGTCGAGGTCGCGGTCAAGATGAGCTTCCACTACTGGCAAAATGTCGGGCGTCCGCACAAGCGGCGTTTCATCACGCTGTCCAACAGCTACCACGGCGAGACGCTCGGCGCGCTCGCGGTCGGCGATGTCGAGCTCTACAAGAAGGTCTACCAGCCGCTCCTGATGGACGTGATCACCGTGTCCTCGCCCGATTGCTTTCTGCGCGAGCCGGGCTGCAGCTGGGAGGAGCACAGCCGCCGGATGTTCGCGGCAATGGAACAGGCGCTCGCCGAGCACGCGGATGATGTCGCCGCCGTCATCGTCGAGCCCCTGGTCCAGTGCGCGGGCTCCATGCGCATGTACCACCCGCTGTATCTCTCGCTGTTGCGCGAGGCCTGTGACCGCCACGGCGTGCACCTGATCGCGGACGAGATTGCGGTCGGCTTCGGGCGCAGCGGCACGATGTTCGCCTGCGAGCAGGCCGGCATCCGGCCGGATTTCATTTGTCTGTCGAAAGGATTGACGGGGGGGTACCTGCCATTGTCGGTGGTCGTCACGACCGAGACCGTCTATCAGGCGTTCTATGATGATTACACCAGGCTCACCGCCTTCCTGCATTCGCACAGTTACACGGGCAATCCGCTCGCCTGCGCTGCGGCGCTGGCGACGCTTGCGATCTTCGAACAGGACCGCGTCATCGAACGCAACAGGATATTGGCCCGGCGCATGGGCGCGGCAACGGCGGAGCTGGCCGGGCATCCGCACGTGGCCGAGGTGCGCCAGACCGGCATGATCCTCGCGATCGAGACCGTCAGGGACAAGGCGAGCGGCGGGATTTACGACTGGCGCGAACGCCGCGGGCTCAGGGCCTATGAATATGCGTTGGCGCAGGGCGCGCTTTTACGTCCCATCGGCAACGTGATCTACATGATGCCGCCCTACGTCATCGAGCCGGAGCAGATCGACTGGCTGGCCGGCGTCGCGCGCGGCGCGGTGGATGCGGCATGCGCCTGATCCGCGTCTATCTCGAGGCGGCGCTTGCGCCCGGCGCGCGGGTCACGGCGACCGGCACGGCAGCCCGGCACGTCACGCGCGTGCTGCGCCTGGCTGCCGGCGATCCGGTGACGATCTTCAACGGCGACGGCAGCGACTATCGCGCCAGGATCGCGGACATACGCGGCGCCCGCGTCGGGATCGAGGTGCTGGAGCGGGTGCCCGCGCGGCCGGAGTCGCCGCTTGCGCTCACGCTCGTGCAGGGCATCGTCCGCGGCGAGCGCATGGACCTCATCGTGCAGAAAGCAACGGAACTGGGCGTCGCCGCCATCCAGCCGGTGCTGACCACGCGCGGCGTCGTGAAACTGGACGCGACGGCCGCGGAGCGCAAGCTCGCACACTGGCGCGGCATCGCGAGCGCCGCCTGCGAACAGTGCGGCCGGGCGCGGTTGCCGGTCATCGCGCCGCCGTTGCCGCTGGCTGAGTGGCTCGCGCGGCCTGCGCCGGATGCCGGCCTTCGATTGCAACTTTCCGTGGACGCGAGCGGATCGCTCGTTGCGACCGCCGCGGGCGCCCGTGCGATCGAATTGCTGATCGGCCCGGAAGGCGGATTCGATGAGGAAGAACGGCGGGCGGCAGAACGCGCGGCATATCGCCCCTGCTCGCTCGGGCCGCGCGTGCTGCGTACCGAGACGGCGGCCGTCGCGGCACTCGCCTTGCTGCAGGGAATCGCGGGCGACCTGGGCTGAGCCCGGTTCAGGCCGCGGTGACGGTCGTCTCGTCCGCGATCATTTCCTCGAGTCGCTCGAGGTCCGGGATCAGTGGCAATTCATTGACCATGCGTACCTGGCACAGCACCGGCGCGCGCTCCGGGAAGACCCGCGAGCTGTCCGGCGTGACAACCGTGGGGCTGACGCGCACCAGTTGCGGAAAGCCCTGCGTGGCAATGCCGAAATGTCCGGCCGGCAGCTTCTGGCCCAGGCAGCTGAAGATCACGATGCGCGTGCGGCCGCCGATCACCGGGATGCGCTTGCCGCAGGCGCCCTCGAAGGAGACGACCGGGATGCCGCGGCCGTTCCAGGCCGCGATGCCGAGGTACCACGGCGGCGCGCCCGGCATTTCCTGCAACGGCTGGAAGCCGGTGACTTCCGCGACGCAGGCGCGCGGCACCAGGAGGCGCTCGTCGAGCAGCGGCACCAGCAGGCCGTAGAGCTCCTGCCCGCTGCTCACGAGGTCCGCCGCCGCACCAGCGGCTCGATCGCCTGCAGCAGCTGGCCTTCCTGGTAGGGCTTGCCGAGGTACTCGTTGACGCCGAGCTCGATGGCCCGCGCGCGATGTTTCTCGCCGACGCGCGAGGTGATCATGACGATCGGGATGTCCTTCAGGCGCGGGTCATTGCGCACGTGCGAGGCCACCTCGTAGCCGTCCATGCGCGGCATCTCGATGTCGAGCAGGATCACGTCCGGGATCTCGTCCTGCAGCGCCGAGATCGCTTCGAGGCCGTCCTTGGCGGTCGCGACCCGCATGCCATTGCGCTCCAGCAGGCGCTGCGTCACGCGGCGCACCGTGATCGAATCGTCGACCACCAGCGCGAACACGCGCCGGTCCTCCTGGGTCGCGAGGCGCGGATCGGGCACGGCCGGACGCTGCCGCCATTCGGAGCGCACCAGTGCGCCGACGTCCAGGATCACGCAAATGCGGCCGTCGCCCAGGATCGTCGCCCCCGAAATGCCGCGGATGCCGGAGATCTGCGGCCCCACCGACTTGACCACGATCTCGCGGCTGCCGATCAGCTCGTCGGTCACGATCGCCGTCGAATGCTCGCCGGCGCGCACCAGGATCACCGGCACGGCCTGGTCGTGATCGGACACCGCCGACGGCGTGCCGCCGACGAAGGCCGCGAGGTGTTGGAAGCGGTACTTCTGGCCGCCATAGTCGAATCCAGCGGCATCTTCCGCCAGGTGCCGCAGCACTTCGGCGCGCGGCACGCGCACGACGCCTTCGACCGTCGGCAGCGGCAGTGCAAAGAGTTCCTCGCCGGCACGCACGACCAACGCCTGGCTGATCGCGAGCGTAAATGGCAGCCGCACCGTGAAGCGCGTGCCCTTGCCGATCTCGGTTTCCGTATACAGCGAACCGCCCAGCTTCTTGATTTCCGTCGCGACCACGTCCATGCCCACGCCGCGGCCGGCGGATTGCGTCACCTTGCCGGCCGTGGAAAACCCGGGCTCCAGGATCAACTGCAGCGCCTGCTCGTCGGATAGTTCCTGTTTCGGCGTCATCAGGCCGAGACTGACGGCACGGTCGCGCACGGCCTTCAGGTTCACGCCGGCGCCGTCGTCGGTGACGGTGATCACGACCTCGGATCCCTCGCGCCGCAATGCCATGTCGATGCGGCCGGTCTCGCCCTTGCCGGACGCGACGCGCTCGGCAGGCGTCTCGATGCCGTGCACGATGGCATTGCGCAGCATGTGTTCGAAGGGCGGCAGCATGCGTTCCAGCACCTGCCGGTCGAGCTCGCCGGCGGCCCCGCCGAGTATCAGCTCCACTTTTTTGCCGGTCTCGGCCGCGGCCTGGCGCACGATGCGCGTCAGGCGCTGCGCATGGCGCTGGAACGGCACCATGCGCGTGCGCATCAGTCCGCCCTGCAGTTCGGAAACGATGCGGCCCTGCTGGGTCAGCAGGTTCTGCGCCTCGCGTGTCTGGCTCGCGAGCAGGCCCTGCACGCTCGCGACGTCCGAGCTCGTCTCCGTCAGGGCGCGCGAGTATTGCTGGATCGTCGAGTAGCGATCGAGCTCCAGCGGATCGAAGTCGTCGCGGCGCGGGCTGTGCTCCACATGCCGGTGCAGGATCTGGGCCTCGGTCTCGATCTCGAGCTTGCGCAACTGGTCCTTCAGCCGCTGCACGACGCGGCCGAGCTCGGCCAGGTTGAAATCGACCGACGCCAGCTGCTGCTCGATCCGCGCGCGGAAGATGCTGACCTCGCCCGCCGCGTTCAGCATGTTATCCAGCAGTTCCGCGTCCACGCGCGCAACTTCGGCGCGGTCGGTGCTGGCATCCCGGGCCAGCGGTCCTGCGATGACCGGGGCAGGTGCCTGGCTGGACGCCAGTTCACCCGCCACGATCAGTGGCTCGGGTTCGAGCTCAGCGTCGGACTCGGGTTCCGATTCGAGCGCCGGCTCCAGCTCCGGTTCCCGCTCGACGGGTCGCGGTGTCGCTGCGGCTGGCGCCGGCTCCGGCATCGCTGCGGGCGGCGGCGCGACGATGGCAGGCGCCGTCGGCGCCGGCTGTTCGCGTCCGATCAGGCGGATGCGCGTAATGAGGTCGCGTGCCGGCTGCACGGGACGGCCGGCGCCGACCAGATCGCGCATGCGATTCAGTTCATCGAGACTCGACTGCAGGACCTCGAGGTTGCGCTCGTCGAGCCTGACCACGTCGTCGCCAATGTGCATCAGCAGCGACTCGAGCTCGTGACTCAGGTCGCCCATCGCGCCGATGCCGGCCATGCGCGCCCCACCCTTCAGCGTATGCAAGGCACGCTGCAGCTCGGTCACCCGTTCGCGGCTGCCGCGCTCGGCGCGCAGCGCGCCGAGCGCCGCGTCCGCTGCCTCGAGCAGCTCGGTCGCCTCTTCGCTGAAGATCGCGGCGATGTCCGGGTCGTAGTCATCCGACCTTGCGGGCGCCGGCTCCTCCCGCTCGTCGGCCGGCTGCAGGTAGGGCGGCGCGCCGACGATTCCGGTCTCGCCGAAACTGGTGGGCAGCAGGCCGTGCACATCGCGCTCCGGAATCGCGGCCGCGGCAATGGACTCCGGCACCAGCGATTCGAGCGACAGCCGCGGGGGCGCCGCGGGCAGCTCCCGCCTGACGGGCGGCGGCGGTTCTTCCTGCGCCACGACGACGGGCTCAGGCGGCGCAGGCGGCTGCGCAGCAAGGCTGCGCTCGAGCGCGGCGTCCTGCTCCTCGATGCGCCGCACCAGCCGATCCAGATTCGTGAAATGCCCCGTGGACTCATGCGTGGCGGCAAGGATGTCCTCGAAACCGACGACGCAATCGGCGAGGATCGCGAGCCCTGATTCGTCGAAACTGCTGTCGTGATCGAACATCCGGCACAGCCAGCGATGCAGCGGCTCGGCCAGGCGGATGCTGTGACGGATGCCGGCGGTACGCGAGGCGCCGCGCAGCGTGTGGCAGGCGCGGTAGAGTTCCTCGGTCACCACGTGGGTCGCGGGTACGAGCCAGGCGCGGCGCAGAAAGGCGCGGATCACCTCGACGTGGCTCTGCACTTCCTTCTGGTAGATCTCCTGCAGCGAAGAATCACCACCTTCGGCGTAAGCGGCCGGCCGGCCCAACCAGACCTCTTCGGGCGGCGGGACGGGCAGAGCCGTCGGCGGCTCCGCTTCCACCGGCGTCTCCGGCATCCGCGGCGGGGGCGCGGACTCGGGCGCTGCCGCTACGACCTGCGGTGCTGGCGGTACCCGCGCATCGATCGGCGGAACCGTGGCGAGCAGCCGCGCCATCGCTTGCTCGTCGAGTCTTGGCAGGACCTGCGTCGGCTCATGAATCGTGGGCGCTGCCTCCCGCCGCGCAGGCATCGGCACGGCCTGCCCGCCGGCCTGCGCGTTTACTTGCGCCACGACGGCGTCGACGCCCTGTGCCAGAGCGGAACGCCCATCGAGTTCGGCGACCAGTTGCGGCAGCAAGGCTATGGCATCGCGCAAGGTCGCGAGCATCGGCGCGGACCGATCGAGCGTGCCTTCGATCAGGCGGTTCAGCAGATTTTCGATGGACCAGGCGAAGTCGCCGATCCGGTGCGCGCCGACCATGCGGCCGCTGCCTTTCAGCGTGTGGCACGCGCGGCGCACCCGGGTCAGCGACTCGCGGTCCGCCGGGTTCTCCTCCCACAGCGGGAACAGGCGTCCGATCGCCTCGATTTCCTCGCTCGCCTCCTCGATGAAGAGTTCCACCAGTTCCGGCTCGGCTGCCGGCGCGCGTCCGATGCTGGTTGCGACCCTGGGCGCCGGGGCTGGTGCAGGCGCGGGAACGGGCACAGGTTCCGGCGTGGCCGCAAGCGGCGTCGGCGGTGTGGCCATCTCACCAGCCGCCGGCTGATCGAGCGCTGCGAGGCAGCGTTCGGCGTTATCCAGCATGTACCAGGGATCGTTGCGCCCGGCCTGCAGCGTCTCCATGTAGTACTCGATGCCGACAATCGCATCCGCCAGCCGATCGATGAATTCATCGCCACGCGGCCGCGCACCGGGGCGGATCACCGCCTCCACGTGCAGGCCGATGCGCCGCATGACCTCCATGGCCCGGTTGCGGCCGAGCAGCAAGAGGCCCGCCGTGATGCCGCGGGCCAGCGCTGGTGCCGCATCCATGCCGGCGGCATCGCTGACCGGGTCCAGCGACTGGCCGAGCAGTTCCTTGATCCGCGCGAGATTGACGATGCATTCGCGCAGCACGGCCTCGGTGACCAGGCGGAATTCCGGATCGATCTCGGCGTCGGGGGCCGGCGCGCCGGGCGGCATGATCAGCCGCACCAGCGCATCGTCGAGGCTGTCCTCGATGCCAATCAGCGTGGCGGCACTGTCGATCAATGTGCTCTGTTCGGCCGGCACACGGCGTTCGATGATGTCGGCGAGGCGGGCAAGCTCGCCCTGCACCTGCTCGCGCATGGAGCCGAGGCCCAGCACCGCAAGCGTGTCGCCGATCTTCTTCAGCAGGTCAAGCTGTGGTGCAAGTTCCGCTGGCGGGCCGCTGGTGCGCGTATACAGGTCGAGCGCGTCCTTGACGCGGCCCAGGTCCTCCTTGATCGCGGCCGCGACCGTGCGCATCAGCCGCACCGACGGCGCCGACAGCGATTCGCGTTCCTGCTCGACCGATTCATCGACCGGCAGCAACTCATCGAGGCGGAATGACGCGCGCACCGCGTCGATGCGCTCGCCACGCGATTCCGCGCGCGCGACGTAGAACAGCAGGTTGTTCAGCAATTCGATCGGCGGGCTCTCGGCGTAGGCGGGCTCGCCCTGTTCGTACAGCCGCTTCAATTCGCGATCCGCCTGCCCGAGCAGGCGCTTGATCGTGACGCTCGGCGCGATGCCGCCGGAACGCAGGGCATCCAGCAGCGCGCCTGCGACCCACCAGAGCTGGTAGACGGCGACGGTCGTCGCCGTCGCCTCCATGCGCGCCGCGACTTCGGACAGCGGGATCAGGCCGCGGTCCGCACCATCGCCGCGGATCAGCGACAGCAACCCCGCCTGAAACCTCGGTCGCAGGCGGCGCGCCCATTGCGGCACCGACAGGCTGGGCTCGCCCGGGCGCGGTGCGCGGGTCGAGGGCGCCTTTTCGGAGCTCAGGTTCAGCGACAGCAGCGTTCCCTCGGACAGCAGCGGCGCGCCACGCACGGCGCGCAGGTCGTTCAGGAGCGGCAGCAGCACCAGTGCGAGATCGCGCCCGCCGCCCAGCACGCGCTCGAGATAGGTGGGCAGCTGGACGCTCGAACGCATCAGGGCATCGAGCCCGTCGAGCAGCTGGCGGGCATCGGTCGAGTTGCCCGCGAGCCAGCGCGAGGTGTGCTCCATTTCCTCGGCAAGCAGCGCGGCGCCATAGACCTCGACGACCCGCAGCGCGCCATGCGCGTCGTGCAGCAGTCCCGCTGCCGTTGCGATCGGGGCCTTGTCGCCAGGTGTCTCGGCCGCGGCTTCGAGCGTGACGCGGACGTCGTTCAGCGTCGTCGCCAGTTCACGCGCGACCAGATACAGGGCTTGTTCGTTGACCGAGGGGAAATCCGCCACGCCCGTTCAGCCTCCCGCGCCCGCCAGGCGCGTGGCCTGCGCGTCGTCCGCATCGGCTGGCGCCCGGGCCGCGGCGCCCTTGCGCGCTGCAGCCGGCAGCTGCTGCGGCAGCCGGAAGCCGGCCACGGACTTGCGCAGCTGTGCCGACAGGTCGGCGAGGCGGCTGATGGCATTCGAGGTTGCGTTGGTGTTGTCCGCGGTCTGCTGGCTGATTTCGCGAAGCACCTGCATGGTCCGCGAGATGTGGGCCGACGTCGCTGCCTGCTGGCGTGCACTGGCCGAGATGTTCTGCACCAGCTGTGCGATCTGGTTCGAGACATCCTCGATCTCGCCGAGTGCGGCGCCGGCGTTCTCGGCCAGCAACGCGCCGCCGACGACATCCGTCGTCGTGCGTTCCATGGACACGACGGCCTCGTTGGTGTCGGACTGGATGGTCCGCACCAGTACCTCGATCTGGCGGGTCGCATGCCCGGCGCGCTCGGCAAGCCGCTGCACTTCGTCGGCGACCACGGCAAAACCCCGCCCCGACTCGCCGGCCATCGAGGCCTGGATCGACGCATTCAACGCAAGGATATTGGTCTGCTCGGCAATGTCGTTGATCAACTCGACGATGTTGCCGATCTCCTGCGAACTCTCGCCGAGCCGCTTGATGCGCTTCGACGTGTCCTGGATGTTCTCGCGGATCGTGTTCATGCCGTCGATCGTGCGGCGCACCGCATCGCCGCCCTTGTGCGCCACGTCCACCGCATGTCGCGCGACGTCGGCGGATCGTTCCGCGTTGCCGGACACCTCCTCGATCGAGATCGCCATGGCGCCGACGGCATCGGTCGCGGCGGCCACCTGCCGCGACTGCACGACGCTCGCTTTGGCCAGGTGGCCAGCCGCCGCCTGGGTCTGGCGCGCAGCCGCATCGAGCTGCACGGCCGTCTCGTTGATCGTGGCGACCAGCTCGCGCAGGGCCTCGATCGCATAGTTGATCGAATCGGCGATCGCACCGGTGATGTCGTCGGTCACGGTCGCCTGCACCGTCAAGTCGCCGTCCGCCAGGCTCGACATCTCGTCGAGCAGGCGCAGGATTGCGTCCTGGTTGCGCCGGCTGCGTTCGGCCTCCACTGCCGCGGCGCGGCGCAGCCCGGCCGCGGTGATCCAGGCGAGCAATGCGCCGGCAAGCGCGAGCGCGGCGAGCAGCACCGCTGCCAGCGCCGGGTACGGCGATGCGAACCAGCCCGCACCTCCATCGGCAGACGCCAGTTTCTCGAGCGGCCTGGACACCTTGTCGGCAGCCGCTGCGAGGTCCCTGCTCGCGCGCTGGGCGTTCGCGAGCGCCCCGGCGCGTGCCAGCGTGCCCTGCAGCTGTTTCTCATAGCTCGCCAATGCATCACGTGCCTCGGCCAGGCGCAACGCCGCCTCGCGGCTGACCGCCGGCACGCCGGCGCCCTGGTCGAGTCCCGCGAGGCCGGCGAGAAACTGGGCGAGCAGCGCCGTGTTCTCTGAAATACGCCGCGCAATCGCCGCGGACTCGCCGGCAGTGCCGGTAAGCTGCTGGAGGTCGTCGCTGCTGCGCTGCGCAACCGATTCAAAGCGCGGCAATGCCGGCAACGCCACCGCGCCACCCGGCGCCGACACGGCATTGCCGGTCGCCGCCAGCACGCGGCCCAATGCCGTGCGCGACTCTCCGGCCCAGGTCTTCAGTTCATTGGCGGCGTCACGGCTCGCCAGCACCTGGCGCGAGCTTTCAAGCACCGCGCTCCAGCCGGGTTCGTTGCCCAGCCGACGCGCACTGAGACTGCTGAGTGCGGCAAACGATGCCCGGCCGCCTTCGATCTCGGCGAGCAGCCGTTCGAGCCTGGCGCGGGACACCGCGAGCCTTCCGAATGCCGCGTCGTCACCGCGTCCCGCCGCCTCCGCCTGCGCCGGCAATTCGCCCGCCAGCACCGTCAGTTCCGAGAGGTGGGCACGGTAGCCGCGATCCTGCTGCTGGGCCCTGGCAGAAAGCAGCACGAATGCCGCCGCCAGCAGCGACATCAACAGTCCGCTCCACAGCAGGACCGGCATCCATTTGGCGACCTGCTGCCTTTCAGGCATGTAGACCATGCAGCTGTTCCTTGACCATGCGCGAACTCAGGTCGAGCCCAGCAGGAATGCCGGGCTTTCGACCAGCGATCTGAGGCTCAGTATGGGCCAGGCCTCGCTTCCGCGCCGGAACGACCCGGCCAGGTAATGTTCGCACCGAATCAGGGTCGGCGGTGCGTCGGCATTGAACTCACGTTCGGAAAAGCGCCTGAAACCGAGCACCTCGTCGACGACCAGTCCGGCCGGAATCTCACGGTGGTTGACCACGATTACGCGCGTGTTGCGCCCGGGCGCCGATTCGCCGCTGCCGAAATACTGTTTGAGGTCGATGACCGGCAGCAGCTGGCCGCGCACGTTGGCGAGGCCGCGTATCCAGGGCCGCGCTCCGGGCACCCGCGTGATCGGCGCCGGCACGCCCATGACTTCGCGCGCCTCGTCGCGTGCCACCAGGAAGGTTTCCCCGCCCATCCGGAACGCCACCCCGATCCATTCCTGGCCAGCCGCGCCGTCGCGGGCGCCGGCTGCGATGTCTCGCGCCCGTTGCTCGAGCGCCAGCAACAGCTCAAACGGCCGGTCGCGCAGGGCCCTCAGGGTCGGCTCAGGCTGCATCCCGTCAGCCTGTCAGCAGCGCAGCCTGCGCCTTCTCCACCAGCTGCGCCGAGGACACCGGCTTGACGAGGAAGTCGACCGCGCCCTGACGCATGCCCCAGATGCGGTCGGTTTCCTGGCTCTTGCTCGATACCATGATGATCGGTATCGCGCGGGTCGCCGGGTCATTCGCCAGCGCGCGGGTCGCGCGGAACCCGTCGACACCCGGCATGACGATGTCCATCAGGATCAGGTCGGGATGGATTTCCCGGGCCTTGCGGATGCCTTCGGCACCGTCCGTGGCCGCCTCGGTCGCAAAGCCGTGGTGCTCCAGCATGCGGCGCATCTGGAACACCTCGGTTGGCGAATCGTCGACGATCAGAATCAGCGCCATGGCCCTGTCTCCATCCGTCACGCCGTCAGCGGCTGACATGCCGCTCGATTGCGGAAAAAAGCTCGTCGCGCGTGAAGGGCTTCGTCAGGTAGTGCTCGGACCCGACGATCCTGCCCCGCGCGCGGTCGAAAAGGCCGTCCTTGCTCGACAGCATGATCACCGGTATCGACCTGAACACCTTGTTGTGCTTGATCAGCGAACAGGTCTGGTAGCCGTCCAGCCGCGGCATCATGATGTCCACGAATACGATGTCCGGCTGGTGGTCGGCGATCTTCGAGAGCGCATCGAACCCGTCCACCGCCGTAAAGACTTCGCACCCTTCCTTGGCCAGCAGCGTCTCCGCGGTCCGGCGAATGGTCTTGCTGTCGTCGATGACGAGCACTTTCAGCCCGTCCAGGCGATGCCCATCGTTGACCGCAGCTGCATTGTCCATCGGGTACCTCCGGCCCCCGGCGCTACTCCGGCCAGGCGCTCTGATGCTCGCCAGGAGACGCCCTCGGTTTCGACGCCGGAGCGGCCTCCTTTTAACATATCGGTCCACCCCCTGCCACGCCGGAACCAGGCCCGGCGAACGGTAGGGTCCGGCGACAGGTGTACTATGACAAGGCCCCCTAACGTGCAGTATCCGCGTCACATTCCCGTCAATCGGCCGGAGCCTTCCTGATGCCAGATCGCCCCAGCCTTGCCGTGCTGATGGATCCGCTCGAGAGCCTCAAGCCGGCCAAGGATTCGACGATTGCGATGCTGACCGCCGCCGGCCGGCGGGGCTGCGACACCTGGTACTTCGGCCAGGCCGACCTGTGGGTGCGCGACGGCCGCGCCATGGCGCGCCTGCGGCCGATCCAGGTGGTCGCGGACGGCAAGGACTGGTATCGCCTCGGCGAAGCCGTCATCCGGCCGCTGGCCGGAATCGATGCCGTGCTGATGCGCAAGGACCCGCCATTCGACACGGAATACATCTACACGACCTACCTGCTTGAACGCGCCGAGGCCGAAGGTGTGCTGGTGGTCAATCGCGCACAGGGCCTGCGCGACATGAATGAGAAGGTTTACACGGCCTGGTTTCCCGATTGCTGTGCGCCGACCCTGATCGCGCGCGACATGGACCGCATGCAGGCCTTCCTCGCCGAGCACGGCCGCATCGTCTGCAAGCCCTTGCACAGCATGGGAGGACGCTCGATCTTCGTGCTCGCACAAGGCGACATGAACGCCAGGGTCGTGTTCGAGACGCTGACCGAATACGGGCGGCACTATGCGATGGTGCAGCGTTACCTGCCCGAAATCACCGACAGCGGCGATGCACGCATCCTGCTGGTGGATGGCGAGCCGGTGCCGGTGGTGCTCGCCCGCATCCCAGGCGCGACGGATCACCGCGGCAATCTGGCGGCCGGCGCGAGGGGCGTCGCGCGCGACCTCAACGATCGCGACCGCTGGCTGTGCTCGCGCATTGGCCCGGTCATGCGCGAGCGCGGCATGCTGTTCGTCGGTCTCGATGTCATCGGTGACTTCGTGACCGAGATCAATGTCACGAGCCCGACCGGCATCCGCGAGCTGGAGGCGCAATGCGGCCTCGATATCGCGGGCCGGCTGATCGACGCCGTGCTGGCGCGCGTGACCCGGAAATGAAACGGCGGGCCCCGATCGCAATCAGCAGCACCTCGGCCCACGACCGGCTGCTGGTCACGCTGTTCCTGGCCGGCCTGTTTCACCTGATCCTCATCCTGGGCGTCACGTTTGCGTCGCCTGCGCGGGATTCCTCGCTGGTGCCGACCCTCGAGGTGCTGCTGGTCGGCGATGCCTTGCCCGAAGCCCCGTTCAACAAGGAAGCCAGCTATCTGTCACAGCGCACGCAGCAGGGCAGCGGCAATGCGGACAAGGGCGCCTCGCGGCGACCGGGGGCGACCGGTGCGCCGGAGGATTCCCTGTTCGGCGTCGACGAGGGAGCGGGTCCGCAGTCGCTGGCCGGCCCTGCCGGCGGTGAAGCCAGCATCGTGACCGGCGCCGGCAGCCGGACGCGATTCATTGCCGACGCCGTGGAACCATCCGCATCGCTGCCTTCGATGCCGCGGCGCGCGCTGGCCGGCGACCTGGCGGCGCTCGCGGGCAGCGACGACGATCCGGAACTGCTGCTGAAGGGAACCGAGCTGCGCGAATTGCTGGTTACGCCAAGTACCCGGGCAGCGGACGTCGCCGTGTATCTCGACGCCTGGAAGCGCCGGGTCGAGCAGGTCGGGACCCTCAATTTTCCGAACGAGGCCCGGCGGCGGTTCATGAGCGGCAATCCAGTCATCGAGGTCGCACTGGCTTCGACCGGTGCCCTGCTCGAGGTCGAGGTGCGGCGCACGAGCGGTCACGCCGAACTCGACACGGCGGCGATCGAGATCCTGCGGCTCGCGACGCCGTTCGAGGCGTTTCCGATGGACCTTGCGGCACGGCACGACGTGCTGCGCTTCGCCTATGAATGGCAATTCGTCGCCGGGCGCCTGGCCGGCTCGCCATTCGAACTCCCGGCGGATTAAGTCAGCCGGCAGGCGCGTTTTGACCGCGGTCGGCTGGCGACCGATACTAGCGGCATGGCCGAAGGCGCCTACCTGAACAACCAGCTGCTGGTTGCGATGCCCACGCTCGCGGATCCCAATTTTTCGCAGAGCGTCACCCTGATCTGCGAGCACACCGACCACGGCGCGCTCGGCATCGTCATCAACCGTCCGCTCGAGATGAAGATGGCGGAAGTGCTGGAGCAGCTTGCCCTGACGACCGCGGATCCCCGGTTGCGCGACATGCCGGTGCTGCGCGGCGGTCCGGTGCAGCTCGACCGCGGATTCGTCCTGCACCGCCCCTGCCCGCGGGACTGGGACTCGACGCTGCCGGTCTCCAGTTCACTGCATGTGACGACCTCGCGCGACGTGCTGGCGGCAATGGCGCGCGGCGAAGGTCCCGCCCAGGCCGTGGTCGCGCTCGGTTATGCCGGCTGGGACGCCGGCCAGCTCGAGGAGGAAGTGCTGCAGAACGCCTGGCTCACGGTGCCCTGTGACGAATCGCTGATCTTCGACCTGCCGTATGAACAGCGCTGGCATGCGGCCGCGCGCCTGCTGGGCGTCGAGCTGTCCCGAATCAGCCACCAGGCCGGACGCGCCTGAGGGATGCAAGCGCCGGCCGCGCGCACGGTGCTCTCGTTCGACTATGGCCTGCGGCGTATCGGCGTCGCGGTCGGCAATACGCTCAGCGGGACAGCGGCAGCCCTCGCCACCATCGATGCCCGCGACGGCGAACCGGACTGGCGGGCCGTCGCGCGCTGCGTCGCCGACTGGCAGCCCGCCGCGATCGTGGTCGGTGTTCCCTATAATATGGCCGGCAGCAATGCACTGCTGACCGCGGCGGCGTTGCAGTTCGCCGACCGGCTTGCCGAGCGCTTCGGTATCGAGGTTCACCGGGTGGATGAAAGACTGTCGTCGCGCGAAGCGGAGGATCAGCTGCGCGAGCGCCGCCGCAGCGGCGCCAAGACGCGCCGCGTCCGTCGCGGCGAGGTCGACCAGGAGGCCGCACGACTGCTGTTGCTGCAGTGGCTGAGGGCACAGCCCGGCGAGCCCGCGCGATGACGCAGGACTTCTCGCAACTTGACCGCAATGGCCGGCTGCGCCACCTGATCACGCTCGACGGCCTCGACCCCGGGCTCATCCGCGAGCTTCTCGACCGCGCCCAGGGCTACCTGTGCCTGCCAGGCCAGCTGCCGCCGCGCGGCGGCGACCTGCGCGGCTGGACCATCGCCAACCTGTTCGCCGAACCGTCGACTCGCACCCGCGCCTCGTTCGAGCTCGCCGCACTGAGGCTCGGGGCCGATTCATTGAACCTCGACGTCATGCTGTCGTCGCGGGTCAAGGGCGAGAGCATCCTCGACACGATCTACACGCTGCAGGCGATGCAGGTGGACGTGTTCGTTATCCGCGACGCCGAGCCTGGCATCCTGGAACTCGTCGCCCGCCACGTGGACGATCACGTCTGCGTGATCTCCGGCGGCGAGGCGCATATTTCTCACCCGACCCAGGGCCTGCTCGACGCCCTGACGATCCAGCAGTCGAAAGGCGGGTTCCGCGACCTCGTCGTCGCGATCGTCGGCGACATCCGCCACTCGCGGGTCGCACGCTCCGCATACCGGGCGCTGACGGCGCTTGGAGTCGCGGAGCTGCGCATCATCGCACCCGAGGAAATGATGCCGGACACCGGCGAATTCACGGGCGCCATCCGCTGCCGGTCCATCGACGCTGGCATCGAGGGCGCGGACGTCGTCATGATGCTGCGCATCCAGAGGGAACGGATCGCCGGATCGGCGACGACCGACCTGCGTCACTATCACGAACAGTACGGACTCACGGCTGCGCGGCTGGCACGTGCCGATGCGAGCGCCGTCGTGATGCACCCGGGACCGATGAACCGCGGCGTCGAGATCAGCTCCGAGGTCGCAGATGGGCCGCAGTCGGTCATCCGCCGGCAGGTCTCGAACGGCGTCGCGATCCGCATGGCGGTGCTCGCGCACGTCGCCGAGGCCCGCGGCAGGCGGATGCCTTGAGCGTCGCGGCCGCTGCCCACCGCGGCACGATCTTCCTCGAACAGGCAGCCGTCCTCAGCCATCAGGCCTGGGCAGGCGGGCAGTACGTGCTGCGGCTGCAGGCACCGAAATGTGCCGCGGTGGCGACGCCCGGCAGCTTCATCCACGTTCAATGCGGGCCCGGCCTGCCGCTGCGCCGCCCGCTGTCGATCATGCGTGCCGCTGCCGCCGCGGGCTGGATCGAAATCCTCTATAAGACCGTCGGGCATGGCCTGGCCGAACTGGCGCGGCGGGAACCCGGTGAATCGCTCTCCTGCCTGGGCCCGATCGGCCAGGGATTTGTCGCGCACTCAGCAAGGCCGCGGATGCTGCTCATCGGCGGCGGCGTCGGCATACCGCCGCTCGTGTTCCTGGCCGAAACCCTGGCGGCAAAGCGCGGAACCGGCTGCAGGCCGCTGCTGCTGATGGGATCGGAGTTGCCGTTTCCGTTTGCAGTGAAGAGATCAGCGATCGCCGTGCACGGCATCCCGGCGGGCGCCACGGCCGGCATGCCATTGCTTGACGCTTGCGGCATACCCAGCCGGCTGGCAAGCCTGGCAGGATTCCCCGGCTGTCACCGCGGCTATGTGACGGAACTGGCAGAGGCCTGGCTTGCGGGCCTCGCGGCCGCGGAACGTGCGGAGGTCGAGATCTTCGCCTGCGGGCCGGAGCCGATGCTGCGGGCGGTCACTGCCCTCGCGCGCCGCCACGAACTGCCCTGTCAGGTGTCGCTCGAGGAGTACATGGCCTGCGCCGTGGGCGGCTGCGCCGGTTGCACGGTGCTCGTGCAGACGCCCGACGGCCCGGCCATGAAGCGCGTCTGCGTGGACGGCCCCGTGTTCGACGCGGCCACCGTCTTTACTGACTGATCACACCACAACCAGCGCTACCAAGTCTCCCGGCCCGCGTTGGGGCCGGACCCCGCCCGCGCGAGGGTGGCGCCGGGGATATTCCGAGTGAGCGCGTAAGTTCCGGCGGCGCGAACGAGGAAATGTCCCCGGCGCCGCCAGCGCGCAGGTTCTAACCGAAGTTGATGCGCGCCTCGAGGTTGGTGCGCGAGTCGGCGTTGCTGAGCGCCTCTTCGAGGTCGATGCGCCCATCCTTGTACAGGTGCAGCAGCGCCGTATCGTAGTTCTGGATGCCGCGCTCATTCGACGCCAGCATCGCTTCCTTGACCGCCAGGACGTCACCCTTCTTGATCAGGTCCTGGATGTGCGGCGTGTTCAGCATCACCTCAACCGCGGCGCAGCGCTTGCTGTTGCGTCCGCGGACCAGGCGCTGCGAAACGATTGCCCGCAGGTACTGCGACAGGTCGAGGAAGATCTGCGCATGCTGGTCCCGTGGGAACATGTTGATGATCCGGTCGAGCGTCTCGGCACTGTTGTTCGCGTGCAATGTCGCGATGCACAAGTGGCCGGTGCCGGCCAGCGCGATCGCCGCTTCCATCGTCTCGCGGTCGCGGATTTCGCCGATCAGGATGACATCCGGCGCCGCACGCATCGCCGCCCGCAGCGCGCGGCCGAACGTGCGCGTGTCGAGCCCCACCTCGCGCTGGTTGACGATCGACTTGCGGTTCTGGTGCAGGAATTCGATCGGATCCTCGATCGTCAGGATGTGGTCCGAGCAGTTCTCATTGCGGTGATTGATCATCGCGGCGAGGGTGGTCGACTTGCCGGAACCGGTCGCGCCGACCATCAGCACCAGCCCGCGTTTCAGCATCGAGAGGTCACGCAGTGTCTCGGGCAACCCCAGCTGGTCCAGCCGCGGCGTGTCAACGCTGATGTAACGCAGCACCAGCGCCGGGAAGCCGCGCTGGTAGAAGACCGCGGCACGAAACCTGCCGACACCGGGCTCCGACAGCGCAAAATCCACTTCCAGTTCGTTCTGAAAGAACTCGAGTTGCTCGGCGCTCATCAGGCTGAGCGCAATGTCGCGCACCATCTCGGCATTCAGCACCTGCTTGTTGACCGGGTAGATCAGGCCCTCGATCTTGATCTTGACCGGGGAATTGGACGTGAAAAACAGGTCCGACGCCTTCTTTTCGGCCATCAGCTTCAGCAGCGGCTTGATGCTGAACCGCCCGGGCTCAGTCACCTCGCTGATGCCGTGGTCGGTCGCAGGCTCAGTAGACTTTGCCGTCGTTGGACTCATCAACGATCCTCAGCGTGCTGGACGCTTCCGCTTGCAGGCGGTCTTCGCGCTTGCTTTCAAGCTTGATGCGCAGGCGCAGTTCGTTCTTTGAATCGGCGTTGCGCAGGCCTTCCTCGTAGGAGATCTGCCCGGCATCGTACAACTCGAACAGCGCCTGGTCGAAGGTCTTCATGCCGAGCCGGTTCGACCGCGACATGACTTCCTTGATCTTCGCGACTTCCCCGCGGAATATCAGGTCGGAAATCAATGGCGTGCCGATCAGGATCTCCATGGCCGCGATCCGGCCCTCGGACTTCTCGCGGGGAATCAACCGCTGCGAGACCATCGAGCGGATGTTCAGCGACAGGTCCATCAGGAGCTGCTCGCGTTTCTCCTCCGGGAAGAAATTGATGATTCGGTCGAGCGCCTGATTGGAACTGTTGGCATGCAGCGTTGCGAGCACCAGGTGGCCGGTCTCGGCGAACTGGATGCCGTATTCCATCGTATCGCGGTCGCGGATTTCGCCGATCATGATGACGTCCGGCGCCTGGCGCAGCGTGTTCTTCAACGCCGTGTGCCAGCTCTCGGTGTCCACGCCGATCTCGCGCTGCGTCACGACGCAGCCGCGGTGCGGATGCACGTATTCGACCGGATCCTCGATCGTGACGATGTGGCCGCGCGTCTTCTCGTTGCGGTAGCCGACCATCGCTGCAAGAGTCGTTGACTTGCCGGAGCCGGTCGCGCCGACCACGATCACCAGCCCGCGCTTGGACATCACGATGTCCTTTAGGATCGGCGGCAGCTCCAGTTCCTCGATCGTCGGGATCTTCGAGTTGATCTGGCGGATCACGCAACCGGTATAAGCCTGCTGCACGAAAGCGCTGACGCGGAAACGCCCGATCCCCGGCGGCGCGATCGCGAAGTTGGCTTCCTTGGTGGCGTCGAATTCGCGCGTCTGGCGATCGTTCATGATCGAGCGCACCAGCACGGCGCTGTGCTCGGGCGATAGTGGCTTGTCCGTCTGCGGGCGCACCTCACCGTCGATCTTGATCGCAGGCGGAAAGCCGGCGGTGATGAACAGGTCCGAGCCCTTGCGGTCGATCACTCGCCGCAACAGGTCCTGCATCAGCTTGATTGATTGATCGCGATCCATTCTGTTCTCCCGGGTGAACCGGCCTACATCGCATCCTTGTTCTGGGCCTTGTAGCGCGCCTCTTCCTTGGCGATCAGGCCCTTGGCCAGCATCTCCGTCAGGCACTGGTCGAGCGTCTGCATGCCCTGCGCCTGGCCGGTCTGGATCGACGAGTACATCTGCGCGATCTTGTTCTCGCGGATCAGGTTACGGATTGCCGGTGTCGCAATCATGATCTCGTGCGCCGCTATGCGCCCTCCGCCGATGCGCTTCAGCAGCGTTTGCGAGATCACGGCGCGCAGCGATTCGGACAGCATCGCGCGGACCATCTCCTTTTCAGCGGCCGGGAACACGTCGACGATGCGGTCGACTGTCTTCGCGGCAGAACTCGTGTGCAACGTGCCGAATACGAGGTGACCGGTCTCGGCCGCCGTCAGCGCCAGCCGGATCGTCTCGAGATCGCGCATTTCGCCGACCAGGATCACGTCCGGATCCTCACGCAGCGCGGAACGCAGCGCCTCGCTGAACCCCAGCGTGTCACGGTGCACTTCGCGCTGGTTGATCAGGCTGCGCTTCGATTCATGCACGAACTCGATCGGATCCTCGATCGTGATGATGTGATCCGGGCGGTTGATGTTGACGTAATCGATCATGCCGGCGAGCGTCGTGGACTTGCCGGATCCCGTCGGCCCGGTCACCAGCACGAGGCCGCGGGGCAGCATGCAGAGGTCCTTGAAGACCTTTGGGGCGTTCAGGTCGTCGAGCGTCTTGATCACGGACGGAATGTTGCGGAACACGGCGCCCGCGCCGCGGTTCTGGTTGAAGGCATTGACGCGGAAGCGCGCCAGATTCGGGATCTCGAACGAAAAATCGGTCTCGAAGAATTCCTCGAAGACCTTGCGCTGCTTGTCGTTCATGATGTCATACACCATGCTGTGCACTTCCTTGTGCGTCAGCGGCGGCATATTGACCCTCTTGACGTCGCCGTCCACGCGGATCATGGGCGGCACGCCGGCGGACAGGTGCAGGTCCGAGGCGTTGTTCTTGACGGCAAAGGCCAACAGTTGGGCGATATCGACAGCCATCATGACTCCCTGGCTTGGTGCAAGGTCCGGCGGCCCGGTCAGCCCGCCAGCGACTGCGCGGGACCGGGGGCAGTATAGCCCCGAGTGGTGTACGCCAATATGTTAACTGCTCCGCAGAATCCGGCTGAAAGGCTGGGTTTCCTGCGGGAAACGATTGCAGCCGCAGCCCGGGCCGCGGGCCGGGATCCGGCCGCGGTCAGGTTGATCGGCGTCGCCAAGTCACAGCCCCAGGAACGCATCACGGCGGCCGTCGATGCCGGCCTCGGGGATATCGGCGAGAACTATGCGCAGGAGGCGGCGCGGCATGCCGCGGCCCTCCGCGGCCGCCCGCTGCGCTGGCATTTCATCGGCGCACTGCAGGGCAACAAGACGCGCCAGGTCGCCGGGCTGTTCGACTGGGTTCACGCCGTCGATCGCCCGAAGATCGCCGAGCGGCTGTCGGCACAGCGCCCGCCGCAGCTAGCGCCGCTTGCAGTCTGCATCCAGGTACGACTCGGCAGCGAGCCCGCGAAGGGGGGCGTCGATCC